>JBDSUI010000173.1:0-32970 GCA_039927795.1 Pseudoxanthomonas sp. | reverse complement strand
CCCTGGCCCAGTCCGATCCTGCGGAAGTGACCCGTGCAACCCGGTGATGAAGCAGGCTCTGGCCGCAGCGGTCCCGTTGCTCGGGGCGCCGATGTACACGGTCTCGATGAAGATCCGTCGCCAGCGGCCGCAGCGGCATCCACACCGACGCGCACGGCGATTTCCAGGAAGCCTGGCTGCGTCACTGCTTCGGGTTTCTTGGCATCGCCGCACCGCTGCGCTGGATTGCATGACCGCGCGACAATCATCAGCGATTCGTTAGGCCCGCAATGCCGGCCCCCTTTTTTGTCAGCTGATTGCCTGGGTGCCGCCCAGATACGGCCGCAGCGCCTCGGGGATAGTGATCGACCCGTCTGCGTTCTGGTAGTTCTCCATTACCGCAATCATGCAGCGACCCACCGCCACGCCCGAACCATTGAGCGTGTGCACCGGCTCGGGCTTGCCTGTGGCCGGGTTGCGCCAGCGCGCCTGCATGCGACGTGCCTGGAAATCACCGCAATTGGAACACGAGGAAATCTCGCGGTAGGTGTCCTGCGAAGGCAGCCACACCTCCAGGTCGTAGGTCTTTATGGCCGAGAACCCCATGTCACCGCTGCATAGCAGCACGCGCCGGTAGGGCAGCCCCAGTTTCTCCAGCACCACTTCCGCGCAACGGGTCATGCGGTTGTGTTCGTCGTCGCTCTCCAGCGGGCGCGACACGGTCACCATTTCGACTTTCTCGAACTGGTGCTGGCGGATCATGCCGCGCGTATCGCGGCCATGGCTGCCGGCTTCGGCGCGGAAACACAGTGAGTGCGCGGTCATGCGCAGCGGCAATGCGGTGTCTTCCACGATTTCGTCGCGAACCAGATTGGTCAGCGGCACTTCGGACGTCGGAATCAGATAGCGCTTTGATTCGCCCACCAGGGTCGAGAACAGATCGTCCTCGAACTTGGGCAACTGGCCGGTAGCGCGCATCGAATCGGGATTGACGATGAGCGGCACATTGGTTTCTTCGTAGCCGTGCTCGTTGCTGTGCAGATCCAGCATGAACTGAGCCAGTGCCCGGTGCAGCCGTGCCAGCTGGCCACGCAAAACGGTGAAACGCGCGCCTGAAAGCTTCGCGCCGGCATCGCCGTCAAGCCAGCCATGGCGTGCGCCCAGCTCGACGTGGTCCTTGACCTGGAACTCGAATGCACGCGGCACACCCCAGCGGTGCTGCTCGACATTCCCGCTTTCGTCGCTGCCCGGAGGCACGCTGTCGTGCGGTAGATTGGGAATACCCAGGGCGATGGCCTCGATCTGGGCGCGGATGCTTTCCAGTTCGGTTTCCGATGCCTTCAGCTCTTCGCCGAAACCGGCCACTTCGGCCATCAGCGCCGACACATCCTCGCCCTTTCCCTTGCCCTGCCCGATCGCCTTGGAACGGGTGTTGCGCAGGTTCTGCAATTCCTGGGTACGCGCCTGCAGTTGCTTGCGCGAGGCCTCCAGGGTTTCGATGGCGGCGACATCGAGCGCGTAGCCGCGCATGGTCATCAGTTTCTGGGCAAGTTCGGCAGGGTTGGCGCGGAGCAGAGCAGGATCGAGCATGGAGTAGGGTTCACGAAAATCGATGCCCGATTATCGCCCGTAATGCGCAGGCTTGCCTCGTCCGGAACCGTCGGTCATGTCAGAATCGCGGCGAACCGATCGGAACCTGCCATGCCTGCGTCCAACCTGCCAGACAACGACTACACATTCCGCCTGCCGCGCAGCGCATTGCGCATTGCCGGCATCGCCTTCGGCATCGGCTTGCTGCTGTTCCTGATTGTCTGGTGGATGGGACGGGACCAGGCGTTCTACAAGGTCGAGCCGACCAAGCGCGGCAACCCCGGCAGCGAAATCCAGGCGCTGCCAGAGCCGCTGGCAGGCAGCGCAGGCGCCAGCGACATGCCCGATGCAGGGCAGAGCGCCGCGGAGCGGCCACGCCTGGTCGAGGCAGCGCCGGAGCAGCCCATGCCGGCACCGATTGACGAAAACCAGCCACTGCCGTTGCCGAGCGCACCCAGCGACGTGGGCAGCGCATCGGCGCCGGTCAGCCTGGCCCCGGGGAACCAGCCGGTTCCTCTGAAAGGCGCAACGCCGGCCCCGGCTTATCCCGGCGGCGCGCTGCGGCGTGGTGAAAGCGGTACCGTCGTGGTCCGCGTGGAAGTGGATGTTGCTGGCATGCCGGCCGGGGTAGCGCTGGTCCAGCGCAGCGGCTCACGTGACCTGGATCGGGCGGCCATGGAAGCGGTGCGCAAGTGGCGCTTTCAGCCGGCACAGCGCGACGGCCAGGCGGTTGCGGGCAGCCTGTTGATTCCGGTGGATTTCAAGGCTGGCCAATAGCCGGGCCAATGGGGCGGGCCGAGCGGGAACGTCCCGTGCCACAGTTCTTCACGAATTCGTTACGCGTAGGCAACAAACCCGCATGCAACACTCCACCTGTTCATCCAATTGTTCAGGGAGCTTAATCATGTCAACGCCCCAGCCAAATGAGCCCGGCTACAACCACGTCGACCCCGACGCCCCTGTCGTGGCACCCCCGCGAAACAGCAGTGCGCTGCTCTGGATCCTGCTGCTGGTCGCGTTGGTGGCCCTGGGCCTGTGGTGGTACAGCACGCAGCCGCTGCCCCAGGCCGTGACCGCGCCGGTGACTACGCAGCAACCTGGGGTAGTGGATGAGGATGCCACCCGCCCGGCTCAAGCCCCGAGGGCGGCGGTCGCCAAGCCCGCCGCCAAGCCCAAGCCTGCGGCCGGCATTAACCGCGACCCGGCCGCGCTGGCCAGCAATGGACAGCCCAAGTATCCGCCGCAAGCGTTGCGCTCGGGCGTGGAAGGCAGCGTCAGTGTGCGGATCGAAGTGGACGCCAGCGGCACGCCCACCGACGTCAGGATTATTGAGCGCACCGGCGAACGCAGCCGCGACCTGGATCGCGCAGTGACGGATGCCGCGCGCAAATGGCGGTTCGAACCTGCAATGAAGAATGGCAAGCCCGTCGCCGGCGCGGTGGTCGTGCCCGTCCAGTTCAAGAGCGAGTAAAGGCCCCGAAACCAACGCGCCTGGCAAGCGCGTCGTAACCGGGAAAGGAAGTGGCCACGTTGGCCACGTCCGCCACTTCCACCGGGCCGGTCGCCAGTTGCGCAGCTACGCTGAAGGCCATGGCAATGCGATGGTCGCCGTGGCTTTGTATCAGGCCACCCCTCATCTGGCCGCCATGCAGCGTGGCGCCATCGGCAGTTTCGTCCACGCGGATGCCCAAGCTGCGCAAACCCGCCGCCATGGAAGCGAGGCGGTCAGATTCCTTGACCCGGAGTTCTGCGGCGCCACGGACCACGGTCTGCCCCTGCGCTGCGGCAGCGGCCACGAACAACGCCGGGAACTCGTCGATCATGTCCGGCACGATGTCCACCGGCACCTCGATCCCATGTAGCGGTGCGTAACGGACGACCAGGTCGGCGACCGGTTCGCCGCCCTGCTCGCTGCGGTTTTCCTCACTGATGTCGGCGCCCATGGCCCTAAGCGCGACCAGCAATCCGGTCCGGCGCGGGTTCAGGCCGACAGCCTGCAAGCGCAATTCCGATCCCGGAACAATGCTGGCTGCGACCAGGAAAAAGGCAGCAGAAGAGAAGTCCGCAGGCACCGCGATATCGGTGGCACGCAGGCGCTGGCCACCGCGCAGGCGCGCATGGCCAGGCGAGAACTCGATCTTGACGCCGAATGCCGCCAACATGCGCTCGGTGTAGTCCCGCGTGGGGTGTGGCTCGCGGACCACGGTTTCGCCGCGCGCATACAGCGCGGCCAGCAGGATTGCCGATTTGACCTGTGCGCTGGCCACTTCCAGGGTGTAGTCCATGCCACGCAGCGGCTGCTGGCCCTGGATGCGCAGCGGCGGAACGCCGCCGGCTTCGGATGCGATGCGCGCGCCCATCAGCGCCAGCGGCTCGATCACCCTGCGCATGGGACGCCTGGAAAGCGACTCGTCGCCGACCAGAACCGTGTTGAAGGTCTGCGCAGACAGCAGGCCGGCAAGCAGGCGCATGCCGGTGCCCGCGTTGCCGCAGTCCAGCTGACCTGGCGGGGCGCGCAGTCCGTCAACGCCCACGCCATGCACGATGCGCTGCGAAGACGAAGGGGTTTCAATACGGACGCCCATCTGCGAGAAGATTGTCGCGGTGGCGCGGGTGTCTTCACCTTCCAGGAAACCATCGATGCGGGAAACTCCGTCGGCCAGCGCCGCGAACATCACCGCGCGATGCGAGACCGACTTGTCACCCGGAATCTCGACCTGTCCCTGCAGCGCCCGGCCCGCGGAAACCACCCAATCCTGTTGAATTGCCATTGCTTACGGCACCGCCACGGGATAGGAACCCAGGACCTTGATCTGGGCCGAATGCGCCTTCAATTCGGCCAGCGCCTTCTTCATTGATTCATCCTCGATATGCCCGGCCAGGTCGATGAAGAAGCCGTATTCCCACTTGGCATTGTGCGAAGGTCGCGATTCGATGCGGTTCATGCTGATGCCGTGGCGCGCAAACGGACTCAGCACGTCGAACAGCGCACCGGGCTTGTCATGGATGAAGACCAGCACCGAGGTGCGGTCGTGCCCCGAGGTCGGGAAGATGCTGCGGCCGATCACCAGGAAGCGCGTGGTGTTGTCCGCATCATCCTGGATGGAGGACATGATGACTTTCTTCAGACCGTATACGTGCCCCGCGCTTTCGCCGGCGATGGCCGCCGCATCGTCGGAATTGCGCGCCCGGCGCGCGCCTTCGGCATTGCTGGACACCGGCAGCTTCTCGACCTTGGGCAGGTGCGAACGCAGCCACGAGGAAGTCTGCGCAAAGGATTGCGGATGCGAATAGATGCGCTCGATGTCCTCGATGCGGCCGGTGCGCGACAACAGGTACTGGTGCACGCGCAGCTCGACTTCGCCACAGATCTTGAGGTTGGAAGTGAGGAACATGTCCAGGGTGACCTGGATCGTGCCCTGCCCCGAGTTCTCTACCGGAACCACGCCGAAATCGGCGTTGCCGCTCTCCACTTCCTGGAATACTTCCTCGATGCTCGCCAGCGGCAGGCCATGGGCCGAGCGGCCGAAGTGCTTCATCACGGCCTGTTGGCTGAATGTGCCCTCGGGGCCCAGAAAACCCACCTTCAGCGGTTCCTGCTGGGCCAGACAGGCCGACATGATTTCGCGGAACACGTGCACCAGCACTTCGTCGCTGAGCGGACCCTCGTTGCGGTCCACCACCATGCGCAACACCTGCGCCTCACGCTCGGGACGGTAATAGTCCACGGCGGCCGCGAGCTTGCCCTTGGCCTTGCCGACCTGCAAGGCATACGCGGCGCGGTCGGCGATCAGGCCCTGGATCTGCCGGTCGATGCCGTCGATATGGGCGCGCACGTCGGCCAGCACCGGAGCAGCCGTAGTAGCTACTTTGGCGGCCTGGCCGACTGCAGGCCTGGAGAGAGCCTTGACCGCAGGTTTGGTGGCAGGCGTGGCAAGCTTCGCCGGCGGCTTCTTGGATTTTTCGACCATGCTCATTCTCGTTGTTCGGGTTATTGCGGCGGCAAACACTGTGGAGAAATCAGCCCGGGGGGCAAGGTCCGGCAGTATCGCTTCATTGCCATCTGCATCGCTGCTGCGGGTCCGGCGCTTGCTTGGATCTGGAACATGCCCTATCCGTTGCGCTGCTGGAAATCACGCATGAAATCCACCAGTGCCTGGGCCGCTTCCACCGGCAAGGCGTTGTAAAGCGAAGCACGCAAGCCGCCCACGGCCTTGTGGCCTTTGAGCGCCAGCAGGCCGGCGGCTTTGGATTCGGCAACGAAGCGCGACGTCAGGGTTTCGTCGGGCAGGAAATACGGAATGTTCATGCGCGAGCGGGCCTGCGGCACCACTTCGTTGCGATAGAAGCCGCCCGACGCATCGATGGCGTCATAGACCAGCTTCGACTTCGTCGCGTTGCGCCTGGCGAATTCTTCCACGCCGCCCTGGGCGATCATCCACTTGAACATCAGGCCTGCCAGGTACCAGTTCCAGGTCGGCGGTGTGTTGAGCATGGAGTCGCGCGCAGCATGCGAGCGGTAATCGAAGATGTCGGCGCGCGGCTGGCCTGCACGCGCCAGCAGATCGCGCCGGATGATGACCACCGCAACGCCCACCGGACCCAGGTTCTTCTGCGCGCCGGCATAGATCACGCCGTACTTAGATACGTCGACCGGTTCCGAAGCAATGCTGGAGCTGAAGTCAGCGAACAGCGGGGCCTCGCCTACCTCGGGGGCATCGCGGAATTCAACGCCGTGGATGGTTTCATTGGCCGTTATATGCACGTAGGCCGCGTCCGCGCTGAGCTTCCAGCTGGCGCGCGGTGGAATGTCGTGGAAGCCACCGCTTTCTCCATCCGCCGCAATATTGACGTGTACATACGGCGTCACCTGCTTGATCGCGGTCTTGCCCCAGTGCCCGGTCACCACATAATCGACCGTCTGCCCCGGTGCTGCGAAATTCAGCGCCAGCAGCGCCTGTTGCGTGGTGGCGCCGCCTGACAGGAACAGCACCGCGTAATCCTGCGGGATACCTATCAGCGTGCGCAGGTCGGCTTCGGCCTGGGCCGCAACCGCAATGAACTCCGCGCTGCGATGGCTGATCTCGACAATGGAAGCACCAACGCCGTTCCAGTCGAGCATTTCGGCCTGGGCCTGGAGCAGCACCGACTCGGGCAACGTGGCGGGACCGGCACTGAAATTGAAAAGGCGGGTCATGGCGGGCCTGCAAAGTGGGCCCCTAGTATGCCGCAGCGCAGCAGCCACGGTAGTGGTTTGCATCGTGCGGGCTGCATCCCTGCACTCGTTTCAAACGTAACTTGTGCTGTCCTGCAGCCAAGCCGGTGAAACCTTTGCCGCTGCGCCCGGCTCTATAGTTGTCGATACCCAAGGAACGCCCATGACACTTCGCGATGTTTTGAAAGTCCCCGCCGGCCAGATCACCGAAGAATCGGTGTATCAGGGCCGCCGCACCCTGCTGCAGGCGTTCGCGATAGCCCCTGCGTTGACTCTTGCAGGCTGCGCCGAAGCCGAGCCGCCCGCGCCGCCCAAGACCGTGGTCACGCCCGCGCAGGCCCGCTCCGGGTTTCGCACCAGCGAAGAATTGACCAGACTGGCCGATGTCAGCAGCTATAACAACTTCTATGAGTTCGGCACCGGCAAGACCGACCCTTCCACCGCCGCCAAGACCCTGAAGACCCAGCCCTGGTCGATAGCAGTCAGTGGCGAATGCGCAAGACCGGGCCGCATTGGGCTGGAAGACCTGATCAAGGGCCTTGCGCCGGAAGAGCGCATCTACCGGCTGCGTTGCGTGGAAGGCTGGTCAATGGTGATTCCGTGGCTGGGCGTGCCGCTGGGCGAGGTGCTGAAGAAGTTCGCACCCACCTCCAAGGCCAAGTACGTGGCCTTCACCACGCTGGCCGATCCGCGTCAGATGCCGGGCATCCGCTATGCCTCGATCAACTGGCCCTACCGCGAAGGCCTGCGCATCGACGAAGCCATGCATCCACTGACGCTGCTGGCCACCGGCCTTTACGGCAAGCCATTGCCACAGCAGAACGGCGCGCCCTTGCGATTGGTGGTGCCGTGGAAATACGGCTTCAAGAGCATCAAATCCATTGTCGAGATCAAGTTCGTCGAGAAGATGCCGGAAACCGCCTGGCACGACCTGCAGCCTTCGGAGTACGGCTTTTTCTCCAACGTCAATCCTGCAGTCGATCACCCACGCTGGAGCCAGAAAACCGAGCGGCGTATCGCCGGCGAGGCCAGCAAACTGTTCGCCAAACGCATTCCCACCCTGCCCTTCAATGGCTATGCCGCGCAAGTCGCCTCGATGTACGCGGGCCTGGACTTGAAGAAGTGGTATTGAATCGGGTCCGCTAGCGACACGGGCCTGGCCCGGATAACGTCCGGCCAGCCAGGACCCACCTGGCCTCAGCCAACACGGCTACTTCTGCAAACCGATCCAGTACCCACCACGGAACACCATGCCAAGGACTTCCCGCGGCCTCATCGCGGCCAAATCAGTCGTGCACCTGCTCGCCTTGCTGCCTGCCGCCCTGCTGGCCTGGCAGTTCTACGATGTGTGGAAGCACGGCAGCGACGCGCTGGGCGCCGACCCCATCGCCGAGATCGAGCATCGGACCGGCCTGTGGGCCCTGCGCATGCTGATGATCACCCTTGCCATTACTCCCCTGCGACAGCTCAGCGGGAAACCCGTGCTGCTGCGTTTCCGGCGCATGCTGGGCCTGTACGCGTTCTTCTATGCGTGCCTGCACTTCTCCGCTTACCTGGGTCTGGATCTGCGCGGGTACTGGACCCAGATTTTTGAAGAGATCGTGAAACGGCCCTACATCACGGTCGGGTTCAGCGCCTGGTTGCTGCTGCTGCCGCTTGCGATTACCTCGACCAAGGGCTGGATCAGGCGCCTGGGGCGGAACTGGGCACGCCTGCACAAGCTGGTCTACGCCATTGGCGTGCTGGCGGTGCTGCATTTCTGGTGGCTGGTGAAATCGGACATACGCGAACCCTTGCTGTATGCCGTGATTCTTGCCGTACTGCTGGGCTGGCGCGCCTGGAAAGCTTTCAGCCGGCGCCGAACAGCAGCAGCGCACTCAGCGTAGCGCCCAGGAACAGGGCGGCCAGCAGCAGCCACGGCCAGCGTCGGACCGAATGCCTGCTGCCGACGCCCGCGGCCTCGCCATGCTCGTCCAGGCTGTCGTCGTTGAAGTCCGGCGCGTCGCCCGCCGCTTCCTGCCATGGCACTTCCAGCACGAAGCGATGCTGGCTGTCGAAGGCAACCTGGTCGCCTGCCGCCAGCAAGGCGTCGCGCACGGGCATGCCATTGACCATGCTGCCTGCACTTGATCCCAGGTCGCGCAGGAAGACACGATCACCGCGGCGTTCCAGCTGGGCGTGACGTTCGGCGAAACCCGGCGTGTCCATGCGGATGTTCGCATCGGCGCAACCGCCTACCAGGCAGGGTTCGGCCAGGGTGTAGCTGCGGCCATGGTGCTTGCCACCCAAGCCGCGCAGGACGATGCGCGGGTCGCCGGCGTCGGCCGCTTCGGCCTTGGGCATCGCATCCACGCCCTGATGCGAGGCCTGCACCAGGATTTCCGCACCATCCAGATAAACCGTGTCGCCGGCGCGCAGCATGGCCATACGCTGTACCGGCCTGCCGTTCACATGAATGCCGCGGCTGCCGCTGGGCACCTGCAGCCACAGGCCGCGGCGGTCCATGCAGAACTGCGCCAGCAGCGCGCCTTGCGCGCCGTCGCCGACGCCCAGCAGACCGCTGGATTCGCGCACCACCCGATGCACCCCGGTGACCAGTGCACGATCAGGTTGCTGCCTGTTGCCGAAATGTAGTCTTGGGTTTTCCACGCGGCGCGAGACTAGCATGTCGCGCTGCCGCTTGGACTCGGCGCTGCGCTTGCGCACAATACCGGCAGCACAACAGGAACCCGCGCATGCCAAGTATCGATATCCTTCACCCGCACACCAAGACGCCGGCCCAGGCGCGCAAAGCCATCGACGCGGTGGCCAAGAAACTGGATGAACGCTTCGGCGTCAGTCATGACTGGGACGGCGACACCCTCAACTTCAAGCGCTCGGGCGTGGACGGCAAGATCAAGCTGGCGCCCAAAAGCCTGCACGTCACCGCACAGCTGGGCTTCATGCTGTCGATGCTGAAGGACTCCATCGAATCGGAAATCAAGCGCGTGCTGAGCGAAAAGTTCGATTGAGCACCCCTTGCAGCTGCGCGGCCTAGCGGAACGGGTCGGGGTCCTCATCGAACAGACGCCTGGCAACCACCCGTTCCGACTCCTCGATATCGGCCACAAAGGCCTTGCCGTCGCCCAACGCTGAAAACGCGTCAAAGCCGCGTTCCAGGAAACCCTGCAGCTCGCCCAGGCCGCTGGCCTTGGCCGGGCCCCGCGACAGCCGCAACAGCAGCGCCACCCCGGGCGTGCGCACCGCCCTTGCCAGGCCCACGCCCACGTGTGAAATCAGGTCGATCTGATGCCCGCGCAGGCGTTCATGCCCGACTTTCCGGTAGGCCTTGGCATACAGCGCGGCGTCCAGCTTCTTGCGCGTGGGCGCAAGGCGCTGGAGTTCTGCGGCCATGCGCAGATCCAGCGCGTGGGTCAGTGCACCCAGCTCGATGCCATCGGCTACGGTACCCAGCACGGCGGCCGGCAACAGCCGCTGCATCATCGGCAGCACTTTGGCCACGTTGGCATCGCGCTTGCTGAAATCGCGGTCGCCATAGACGTCGGTCAGGAAAAACAGGGCCGCGGCCCGGCGCTGCGGGTCATCCAGAAAATGCTCGAAGCTGTGCTCAAGCCGCTGCGTCTGCCAGCTTCTAACGACAGGCAGCCAACGCAGCAGGTTGCGGGGATCAAGTTTCGGGTCGTGCAAGGCCTGATGACAGGCCAGCCGACGTCCGAGTCTTTCGATGAGTGGATTTGCACGCGCCATGCCACGAATGATCCGGTGCAGGGCATGCATTCGCAAGCGCCATCGCCACGTGCATCAGGGCGCGGCGAAGCATTCACAGGCCGTGCTGAGTGTCAGCTACACTCGGACAGTTTCCCGCAATCGGATAGCGCATGCTTTCACTACACAGTGCCCGCAAACGCCGCTCCCAGGGCCGCATTGGTCTTGCCATTGCAGGTGGCGGACCCATCGGAGGCATGTATGAGCTGGGTGCATTGCGGGCCATGGATGAGGCGATGGAGGGTCTGGACCTCACCCGCATGGATTGCTACGTCGGCGTAAGTTCTGGCGCCTTCCTCGCTGCAGGCCTGGCCAATCGCATGAGCACCGCCGAGATGTGCCGCATCTTCATCACCGGCACCAGCGACGATGCGCAGTTCAGGCCCGACATCTTCCTCAAGCCCAACCTGGCTGAATACCTCAGTCGCGCCGCCACTCTGCCTGGTCTGTACGCCGATTGGGCGCGCCGCTTGATGCTCAACCCGCGCAAGGCGACGCGGCTTTCCGATGTGATCCTGCATTTTGGCGGGCTGGTGCCCACCGGCCTGTTCGACGGCGCCGGGGTGGAAAGCTTCCTGCGCGACATTTTCAGCCGCCGCGGCCGCAGCAACGACTTCCGCACGCTGGGTGCTGACCTGTTCGTGGTGGCGGTGGATCTGGATACCGGCGAAGCCGTTCGTTTCGGCGACAAAGGCTGGGACGGCGTGCCGATTTCGCAGGCCGTCCAGGCCAGCTCCGCGCTGCCCGGCCTGTATTCACCGGTGCAGATCAACGGCCGCCATTTTCTGGACGGCGCGCTGCGTCGCACGATGCATGCCTCGACCGTACTGGAACGCGGCATCGACCTGATGATCGGCATCAACCCGCTGGTGCCTTTCGACGCCAGCCATGCTGCGCCCCAGGCGGGCGAAGTGGAGCGACGCGGACTGGCCAGCGGTGGCCTGCCTGCGGTGCTGTCGCAGACCCTGCGCACGTTGCTGCAATCGCGCATGCAGATCGGCATGGAGAAGTATCCGCACCAGTTTCCCAATATCGACCAGTTGGTGTTCGAGCCCAACGCAGAAGACAGCGAACTCTTCTTCACCAATCTGTTCAGCTTCTCCGCGCGCCACCGCGTCTGTCAGCTCGCGTACACCAATACCCTGGCCGATTTGCGTACACGCGCCGATGTGCTTGCGCCCATGCTGTCCGCCCACGGCATCAGCCTGCGCAAGGACATCATCAATGACCGCCATCGCTCCCTGCTTGACGGGCTGGACGTGGTGCCGCGCATGACCGAAACAACGGCACGCCTGCGCCGCGCCCTGGACGACGTGGACCGGCTGGTGGTGAGTCGTCGTGGCGGGCGCACGCCGCGAAGATTGCAATCCAGCGCATAAGTGCCCACTACCCATCTCTGCGTGCAACGGGCCCGCAGTTGGTGTGAAAGCTCTAGACAAGCCGGTGATTCTGCGCCTTCCTCAATCCTTCTTTGTCGACGGAACTCATGGCCAAGCTCAAGAAAACCGCGCGCAAGACCGCCTCAGCGAAAGACTCCACCCTGCAGGACCAGGCAGAACGCCTGTCCAAAAACCTGGGCGAGTCGGCCCAGCAGGTCTGGCTTGCCGGTGTGGGTGCGTTCGGTCGCGCCCAGGCTGAAGGCACCAAGCTTTTCGAATCCCTGGTCAAAGAGGGCCTGTCGCTGGAACAGGTCACGCGCAAGGTAGCCGGTGGCAAGGTCGAAGCCGTGCGCGACGTCGTCGAGAACACGGTCGACCAGGCGCGCGGACGCGCCTCCGATACCTGGGACCGCCTGGAAAAAGTGTTCGAGGAACGCGTACAGCGCGCTTTGCGCCGCCTGGATGTGCCCAGCCGCGAGGACCTCAGCTCGCTGATCGATCGCGTCGATTCGCTCAATGGCGAACTGCGAAAGCGCGGCGTTTCGGCTGCACCACGCAAAACGACAACCAAGAAGACAACTGCTGCGGCAAAGAAGGCGCCCGCTACTACGCGCAAGGCTGCGGCAAAGAAATCGGCACCCGCAAAAAAAGCGCCACGCAAATCCGCAAACTAAGCAACAGCTAAACCGCGATACGCAGTGTCTCAACTTTTTTGTTGCAAGGCAGCATCCAACACGTAACAATCATTACCAGCTCGTCAGTCCATCGAAGCACGTATGCTCCCCTCCCCTTACGACTTCGGACTGGCGGGCTTTTTTGTGCCCGTGTAACGCTGCCGTAGAATGCGCAGCGCACTCACACACGCTATACAAAGGTTTACATGTCTGCCTGGTTGTTCGGAATAGCCATCACTTTGCTGGTGGGCGCCACCACCACCGCCTATCTCTGGCTGATCCGCCGCCGCGATGATGAGACCGCCGCTGGCCTGCTTGCACTGGCCGGCATGCGCTGGCGAGATTTCTCCCGACTGGTGCTTGAAGCCATGGAACTTCGTGGCCTGGTCCGGGTACCTTCCTCCGCTCAGGAAAACCAGGAGCACAGCGCCAGTTTCCTGCTTGCCGGAATGGGCCAGAAGCTGCTGCTGGCCTGCAAGCATGGCTCGGCCTACCGCATCGGCAACGCGGCCGTGGACGAATTCGCATCCGAAATACGCTTGCGTGGCGCACAGGGCGGCATCCTGGTCACCGAGGGCGTGCTGGACAAGGGTGGGGTGGAAAAGGCGGCCAGACACAATATTGAAGTGGTGGATGGCCCCCTGCTTTGGCCCGCAGTCAAACCGCTGGTCGAAGGCAACCTGCAACGCCGCATCGTGGGCAATGCTTCGGCACGCGCGCGCCGCCACATTGGCATTGCCTGGCTGGGCGCGCTTACGCTGGGCCTGGCCTCGGCGCTGGTGTTGCCTACCGTGCTCAAGCCGGTTACCAGGTCAGTGGAGCCTTCGCCGTCGGTTCGTGCAGCCCAGGCTGGCGATGCCGTAGACATCAAGCCAGTCTCCGCTTCGCCTTCGGCCGCCACCGCCGTCATCGCGGCGACTGTGTACACCGAGGCTGATATCGCACTGCACCGCGCCGAGGTCTCCAGGAAACTGAGCAAAACGCCAGGCATCATCCGCGGCGTCTGGATTTCACGCTCGACCCTTTCGGTGGACCGCTCGGTTTCCGAACAGGACGCCTGGCCCCTGGTCTGCCGACACCTGCAGGCCTATCCGGAGCTGGTGCTTACCCGGATCCAGATGAATCCCCCGCAAGGCAGCACGGACCCGGTGCGCTGGCGGCAATGCGAAGCGTTATGAGGCCGCTGCAACAGCTCAGACCAGCGCTTCGCTGACAGTCTTCTCCCGGCCGCGAGCATTCCGCAGGCAGGTTGGCAGCGTTCGCCACGCTGTTATCGGCTACATCGCGACCTGGGTTTTCCGCTGCAGCCGCAGCGACAGTCGGCCTCGGTCACGCCGGGCGTGTTGCCCAGCCATGTGTTGATCGCCCTGCTGGGTTGTCGGGCCGCAGGCCTGGCGCGCCAGGCTTGCATGACGGTCGGAATACACGTGTGTCTCGCGTGTCTCGCCAGTGGTCCGGATGAAGCGATCGATGTGCTCAGGCGGCTGGCCGATACCTCGGGGCAGTGATCGCAGCCACCTGCTGCCGGCGCCGCGATGCCACAAACCGGCTTCTGGTCCTGTTGCTGCTGACTGCCAGCCAATCCGGGAACACCGGCAGAACGCTCCTCAGCCGGATCCAGCAGGGCTGGAGGGATTCAAGCTGAGCACGTGGAATTTCCGTAGTCCCGGACTTGACACTGAACTTGTGTGCCTGGAATACAGAAGGCCGGTTGCGGAAGTACCGCCGGCGACCGTAGCCTCCACACCTCGCTGCAAACTGGCCGCGCCGTGGCGAACCAGTGGTTGGTAAGGCTCCGCCTTGAATGTCATCTCTGCCCGGCCGACTCCCAACCCCACGCCTGGCCTACCAGTGCACGCCTCGCATCAACGAGGCAAAGGCAATCTGCTCCTGGCTGGGTGCTGATTCCCTGAGCGCCTTGCGGTCGCCCTTGGCCGCGGCCGAATCGGGGAACAGTTCAAACGCGGTGCTCATGATCACTTCATAGGCCTTGGGTGCGAGGGCATGTACCAGCGCCGAGAAAATACCCAGGCGGGTGGCAATGCGGCTGGGCTTCTCGATGATCGCCTTGACCAGCAGCTCGGCGGCTTCTTCCGGCGACAAGGTAGGCACGCTGTCGTACATCTTGGTCGGCGCAATCATCGGCGTCTTCACCAGCGGCATGTTGATGGTGGTGAAGCTGATGCCCTTGCCTGAAAGCTCGCCCTGCGCGCAGCGGCTGAACGCGTCCAGTGCCGCTTTGGAAGCGACATAGGCGGAGAATCGCGGCGAGCTGGCCAGTACGCCAATGGAGCTGATGTTGATGATGTGACCCTTGCGGCGCTGGGTCATGACTGGCATGAAGCCCATGATCAGGCGGATGCTGCCGAAGTAGTTCAGCTGCATGGTGCGTTCAAAATCATGGAATCGATCGTAGCTGGCCTCGATGGAACGGCGGATCGAACGACCGGCATTGTTGATCAGGATGTCGACGTGCCCGTGTTCCTGCAGCACCAACTTCACCAGCCGGTCGCAGTCGGCCATGTCGGCCAGATCGGCGGTGTAGGCAAATACCTTGCCGCCGGCTTTCTTCATTGCGTCGCGTGCCTTGAACAGCTCCTCTTCGCCCCGCGCCACGATTACCGTCACCGCCCCGGCCTCGGCCACGCGCTGCGCGGTGGACAGGCCGATGCCCGACGAGCCGCCTGTGATGACCACGACCTTGTTGCGGACTTTGCCCTTCAGGGTGCGGTCGACAAACAGATCCGGGTCCAGGTGGCGTTCCCAGTAATCCCACAGCCGCCACGCATAGGTGTCCAGCGCGGGCACCGAGATGCCGCTGCCTTTCAATGCGCGCTCGGTCTCGCGGCTGTCGAAACGCGTCGGATAGGTGATGAATTTCAGTACTTCCTTGGGAATCTTGAAATCGCGCAACAACATGCCCAGGAAGCGCTTTACCGGCGGCAGGTTGCCAACTGCACCGCGGATGCTGCCGGGCACGAAGGCGAACATGCGTGCGTCCAGGCGCATGGTCATTTCCGGCGCATGACCGGCGCGACAGAAGGTATTGAGCACTTCGCCAACGCGCAACGGTTCCGGATCGGTCAGGTGGAAGGTATGCCCGTCCAGCTTGGGTTTGTGCGCGATGTGGTCCATGGCATCGGCCACGAAGTCCACCGGCACCAGGTTGATGCGCCCGCCTTCAATGCCCAGCACCGGCATCCACGCCGGCAGGATTTCGCGCAGCTTCTTGATCAGCGTAAAGAAATAGTAGGGGCCATCAATCTTGTCGATCTCGCCAGTCTGCGAATGGCCAACCACCATGCCGGGACGGTAGATGCGCCACTTCAGGCGTTTTTCGTTGCGGACCAGGCCTTCGGACTCATGCTTGGTGCGCAGGTAGGGATCATCCAGGCCCTCCGCTTCCTCGAACATGTCTTCGCGGAAGATGCCAGGGTACAGGCCGGCGGCAGCGATGGAACTGGTGTGGTGGAACGTGCCCGCCTTGATTGCTGCCGCCAGGTCCAGCGCGTGCTGGGTGCCGTCGATATTGGCCGCACGCTGCGACTCCGCACTGGCGGCCAGGTCGTAGATGGCAGCCAGGTGGAAGAAATGCCTGACCTTGCCCGACAGCGCGCGGATCTGCGCCGGGGTCAGGCCGCAACGCACCTTGGTCATGTCGCCATGTATCACGCTGATGCGCTTGAGGTCCCAGCCGGCCTTTTTGGCAATGACATCGAACTTTTTCTGCGAGTCCTTGCGCACCAGCAGGTAAACCGTGCCGCTGCGCTTGAGCAGGTTGGCAACCAGGTAGCGACCTATGAATCCAGTGGCGCCGGTGACGAAATAGCTCATGCGAGATTTGTCCTGGTGTGTGGATACGGCCCCGGCGCCGTGCCTGCGGGCTACGTTGCCAGAGATGGGCGGCTTCGACAATGACGCCACCCGTGACCCGCCATTGACCCCTCCACCACCGCGTGGTGTGATGCCCCCGATCACTGGGAGGGATCTTACATGGCAGACCCGAAAAGCAGCTTCGAACAGGCATCCAAGGCAATACAGGCCCTTCCGGAGCGTCCCGACAACGACACCTTGCTGCGTCTCTACGCGCTCTACAAGCAGGGCTCCGGGGGCGACATCATCGGCGACAAACCCGGCTTCTTTGATTTCGTTGGCACCGCCAAGTACGAGGCATGGGCCAAGCTGAAAGGTACTTCGCAGGAGGATGCGCAAAAGAAGTACGTCGACCTGGTGAAGAAGTTGACCGCTTGATCATGCGCTGCTGCATCCGGCGCTGCTGTATCCGGCGCTGCTGTATCCGGCGCTGCCGTATCCGGCCCGGACGAACCTGACCCGGTGGCACGCGACACACGCCAACGCATCCTGGATGCCTCGCTTGCGATGTTCAACACGCAGGGCGAGCCACACGTGACCACCAATCACATCGCCGATGAGCTGGAAATAAGCCCGGGCAACCTGTACTACCACTTCCGCAACAAGGACGACATCATCGAGCATCTGTTTGCGCGCTATGAAGAGCGCATGGATGCTGCGCTTGAGACGCCGTCTGGCCGACTGCCCGGCCTGGAAGACATCTGGCTGCAATTGCACCTGGTGTTCGAGTGCATCTGGGATTACCGTTTCCTGTATCGCGACCTGGTCGAGATTCTCAGCCGCAACCGCCGCATCCGCCTGCGCTTCGCGCGCATCCTCAAGCGCGCCGATGACAGCGCCCATGCGGTGATGCGCGGCATGTCGAAGGCCGGCATCATGCGGGCATCGGCGGCGGAGCTGGCCGGCACGGCCACCAACGTACTGGTCATCGCGACCTTCTGGCTGAACTACGCCGCCGCACGCGGCGACAAGGATGAGCAGATCGCCATCCGCCACGGCATTGTCCAGGTCATGATGCTGCTGGCCCCGTTTCTTCGCGATGCCGAACGCGTGCATCTGAATACCCTGACCCAGGCATATCTGGACTGAGCCTGGCCAGCCTGCGCGCGCGGGTTGCGCACCCGTCGCATCATGGATACGAAGACGGAATTCACCTGGCTGGGAACCCGGCCCGGTTGGCGCCGGCCACCCTGCGGACCAAGTCCGGTTTCTCCCAGGGAAGGTCTGAACCACTCGATCCAGTTGGTGATGCGCCTGAAGTAACAGGCTCGAGCCACGAGTCCAGGCCTGCAATAGTTCGATTCCCCCGCGAAAAGCGTGGTTCGACCGGTTCACCACGAACGGGATCTTACGGTTTCGCTGTTTTCTGTCGATTGTTCACAGGCTCCCTAATGGACGCGACTTCTTCTCGTCCGCATCCGCAGTTGCTCGCCGCGAGCAAAAGAACCGAACACCGGCGCGTGTTAGCGCGTACAGTGATTCCATTGAAGCGCGGTCTATCGGTTGATTTCCTGTGGAAAACCAAGCAAGCACCGATATAGCCGCTGCTCTCGCCCACAGGGTGGGAGTAGACGCAGATGCCGCCCGCATCGCTTACGTGATGACGATGGCGTGGCAGGAAATCGATGCTGTGTTGTCCCCCATCCTGGGTCGGGGCGGCGTCGCTGCACTGTACAAACGCAGCCTGTATCTCACTGGATTGGCGCACCCCTGGCTGTCTAACCTGCACAGGGGCGAACAAACGGACATGGGTCTTGCCGAACTGGAATCCGTCTTCGGCCAGCAATCCAGTGCCGACGCCGCTGGCGCGGGAGGCGCGCTACTGCAGACCTTCAACGGCTTGCTGGCCAGCATGGTTGGGCCCGCGCTGACCGAACAGTTGCTACGCCCAGTATGGAACCACCTTCTCAGCGGCCCGTCCGCGCAGGATGAACCGCAATGACCAGCAAAGTCACAATCAACCGTCTGCACACCGGCGTTCCGGGCCTGGACAAGATACTGGGTGGTGGGTTGCCCGAATTCTCGTTCAACCTCATCGCCGGGTCGCCGGGTTGTGGCAAGACCACGCTGGCGCACCAGATCATGTTTGCGCTGGCCACCCCGGAACGCCCCGCACTCTACTTCACCGTGCTTGGCGAACCACCCTTGAAGATGTTGCGCTACCAGCAGCAGTTCGAGTTCTTCGACAGCGAATCCATCAATCGTTCGATCCATTTCATCAACCTGTCGCAGGAATCCCTGGCCGGCGATCTGGACCTGGTGCTCAATTGCATTGTCGAGGCGGTGACAAAGTTCGCTCCGTCGCTGGTCTTCGTCGACTCCTTCCGCTCCATGGCCCAGGCCGGTTCCACCAAGAGCAATCCGCATAACGACCTGCAGCAGTTCGTGCAGCAGCTGGGCATGCTGATGACCACCTGGCAAGCCACCACGTTCCTGATTGGCGAATATTCCGATACCGACGCCAATCCGGTCTTCACCGTGGCCGACGGCATGCTCTGCCTGAGCCAGAGCGTGCAGCGCAATTCCATGGTGCGCAAGATCGAGATCAAGAAGATGCGTGGCCAGCCAACCCTGCCCGGCCTGCATACCTTCCGTATCAGTCCGGCTGGCCTGACCGTGTTCGCGCCCTCCACACCGTCAGACGATGCGGAACCTGCGAATGGTCAGGCCGCAGCCGCCTTGTCATCGCGCGTGCAAATGGGCGTGCCGCGACTGGACGAAATGATGGGTGGCGGATTGCCGCGGGGCTACTCGCTGCTGGTGGCCGGCCCTTCGGGATCAGGCAAGAGCGTGCTGGCTGCAGCCTTCCTCGCCGAGGGCGCGCGCTGCGGCGAAACCGGCGTCATCGCCGCCTTTGAACAGCATCCCAATCGCGCCCGTGACCGTGCCGTAGCCGACATCATCGCCAGCGGCCAGGTAGGCCTGGTGGATAGCCGGGCTTCCGACCTTTCAATGGATGAAGTGCTGCATCTGCTCCTGAGCGAAGTGGACCGGATGAAAGCCACGCGCGTAGTCATCGATTCTCTGTCGGGCTTCGAGCTGGCCCTGGCGCCGAACTTCCGCGAGGACTTCCGCGAGAATCTGGCGCGCCTGGTTGCCGCGTTGGCCAGCACCGGTGTCACCGTCCTGATGACCTCCGAACTGGAGGATCGCTACACCGACCTGCGTTTCAGTCCGTATGGGACGGCCTTCATGACCGACGCGATCATCGTGCAGCGCTACATCGAAGTAGACAGCCAGTTGCTGCGCATGATGGCAGTGGTCAAGGTTCGCGCCAGCGACCACTCCAACGAACTGCGCGAGTACTACATCGACGAACAGGGCATCCATATAGGCGAAAGACTCGCCGCTCTGGAGGGATTGCTGGGCGGAAGGCCAAGTAAAAGCGAGGCGTCCCATGACGCCACCGGCACAGGCAGCAGCTGAGCCGGACATGGCGAACGAGCACGCCAGCCACGACGCGAATCCGGCAACCAGTGCCGTAGGCGAGCTCGAGCGGTTGCAGGAACGGACCAGTGAAGCGCGCCTGCTGCTGGCCAGCCTGCAGGACCAGGTGGCCGCAGCCAGAGCCAGCCTGGAAGCCGAGCGCACCTCGCGGCTGGTCGAGGCCAACGAGCACCTGGTGCTGGCGATGCTGCGCGCGCAGGCGGATGCCGAAACCAGCGCCCAGGTGCTGGACGAAGTCTCCCGCTCGGTGAAGCTTGATGCATTGACCTCGTTGCCCAACCGCTTGTTGCTGCTGGACCGTTTCACCCAGGCCATCGCCATCGCCAAGCGCCACGGCACCCGCCTGGCTTTGCTGTTTATGGACATCAACCATTTCAAGCAGATCAACGACACCCTGGGCCACGCGACCGGTGATGCGGTGTTGAAACTCGTGGCGCTTCGCCTGGCGACCTCGGTAAGTGATGCCGACACGGTCAGCCGACACGGCGGCGACGAGTTCCTGATCCTGCTACCCGAGGTCTCGCAGGCCTCTGATGCGACCCGTATCGCCAGCAAGATAATCGCCGCGCTCAGCGCGCCTTGCCGCGTAGGTGAGCACGTGCTGCGGCTGACCGCCAGTATCGGCATCAGCATCTACCCCGATGACGGCGACGATGCGCAACTGCTGATCAACCGTGCCGATGCCGCCATGTACCGCGCCAAGCGACAGGGATTGGGAAGTTTCGTGTTTCATCACGAGGCGGCGCCACTGCAGCAGAACCTGCAGCAGCCCGCGGTTACCGCGCTGCTCAAACCGCTGTCCCATTACCAGGAAGCATTGGCCGAACATGAGCAGCGCTATGTGCAGTTGCGCGAAGCAAACCAGCAACTGGTGCTGGCCGCGCTCAATGCCCAGGAACTGCAGGCGGCGTCCGAACAGGCACAGAAGCGGCAGACCGAATTTCTGGCGGTGCTGGCGCATGAACTGCGCACACCGCTGACCCCCATTCGCATTGCCGCCACCATGATGGACGGCAAAGACAAGCATGTGCTGCCGCGCATGCAGGCCATCATCGAGCAGCAGGTCGTGCACATGACGCGTCTGGTCAGTGACCTGCTGGACGTCTCGCGCGCCAATACCGGCAAGCTGACGCTGGAATACCAGATTCTGGACATGACCGGCGTCATCGACCAGGCGATCGGTGCCTGTCGGCCTGCAATGGACGCGCGCATGCAGCACTTCGTCATCCAGGTCCCGGCCTGCCCGCTATGGGTGCACGGGGACCCGGTCAGGCTGGCGCAGGTCTTCGTGAACCTGCTCGACAACGCCTCCAAGTACACGCCGCAGGGCGGTGAAATTCAGCTTTCCGTTCAAATTGAAGGCACCACCCTGATCACCAGCATTTCCGACAGCGGCATTGGCATCACCGCAGAGGCATTGCCCAAGGTGTTCGAACCATTTGCCCAGGACGCGCAGGCCAGCGGATTCAACCGCGATGGCCTGGGCATCGGACTGACCGTGGTACGCGAACTGGTGACTGCGCACGGCGGCAACGTGGTGGCCAGCAGCGCCGGCAGCGGACAAGGCAGCAGGTTTGTAGTGACGCTTCCATTGACCTCCAACCCGGCATTACACGGCAATCCATAGCAGGATGAAGGCGTTCGCGTAGCGCTATCGCAGGACTGACTTCACAGGACTGACTTCACAGGACTGATGTGGCAGACCAGCCACTGCAGCGATACAGGATCCAGCACCCACTCAATGCCACTGATGGGCTGATGGATCCTGGCAGCGCTGTCACGCACCTCGCGCGCAGCAAGTTGCGATGGCTTCGCGCAATGGCTTGAGGCTTGCCCGGTAAAGCGAATCTACGCTGCCTTTGATCGAGAACGCCCCGCTTCACGAGGCGTGTCATGGGCTACGACGCAATGCTGTCCGATTCAGGCGCCCGTCTTCACCGAAGCGCGCTTGATGGCGGGGCGCTTTACGGCTGTTTTCTTGCGGGCCGGCGCGGCGCCGGTGGCGCGCTTGGCGGCGGTTTGCTTGCCTGGCTTGCGGCCGCGCGCGGCTTTTTTTCTGGTCTCCGGCTTCAGTCCCAGCTTGGCCAGCACGGGTGCCAGGCGGGCTTCAACATCGGCACTGAACTGGCTGGCCTTGGCTTCGCCCTGTTCACGCACATTGCTGAGTCCATTGCGCATGTTGGCCTGTGCCTCGTTGGCCAGCTTGCCCGCCTGCTGCGTCAAGGACTCAAGCTGGGTCACGGCGTCATTGGCCACATTCCTGGCCTCGCGACGGGCTACGGCGACGACGCCCAGTCCGGCGAGCCAGAGGTGGCGCAGGGTGGTTTCCGGCACATTGGATTTGCTTTTGTTCTTGGCGGCCATGGGGGCTCCGGAGTACCGGCCGCGATGGCCGGCTTACAGGGCAGCAGTTTGCCGAGCCGCGATGGAGCAAACACACTACGGCAAGGTGCGCTGCCGACGCGGCACGCGGGTTGTTCGCGGCGCGTGGTGCTGAACGTCGCAGGCAGCTTCGGCTCCTTCAAGATCGGCGGGACTTGCCAGCTCCATCTGCTGCGGCCATGCTCGCTTCCATTCCTTGGAGGGGATCTGGACATGGCAGGAAAACCATCGAAGTGGGCGCCCTTTCCGCAAAACGCCAAGGGTTTTACCTACGCCGGCGACGCCCTGAAAAAGGCCTGGCCGGGCTTGCATGCGGGCGATAACGAGCCCTATCCCGATGCCAAGCGCGCCCAGCTTCTGATCGACAGCGCGGGCAAGGCCGCCAAGGGCGTGGACGCCGCGACGCTGGCGGCGAAATTGCAGGAAGCCTGGCGTGCGTTCCACCACGGCGATTTCCAGGCCGCGTTCGAGAATGGCGAAGCACTGGGTCCGCTGGGCGCCTCGGTGGCGGTCAAGGCATTGGGCATTCACACCACTTACCTGGTCGATGACGACGCCGAAAAACTCGTTCGTTTCGAACGTGCTGCGAAGCTTGCCGAGGCCGCTGTAAAGGCCCTGCCCGACGAAGCCAACAGCCATTACCGACATGCGTTCGCGCTGGGCCGTTACAGCCAGGGTCTGAGTATTGCCAAAGCACTGAAACAAGGCATCGCCGGCAAGGTGCGTGATTCGCTCAATAGAACGCTGGAACTGGCCCCCAAACATGCCGAGGCCCACACCGCGCTGGCCCTGTACCACGCCGAGATCATCGGCAAGATCGGCGCGATGATTGGCGGCCTGACCTATGGTGCCAAGGCGGCGGAAGCCGAATCGCATATCAAGGCCGCGCTGAAGCTGACCCCGGATTCGCCCATCGCCCATGTTGAACACGGCAACATCCTGATGCTGCTGTATGGCGAAAAAAAGGAAGACGACGCCGCAAATGCATTCGAGAAAGCCGGAAAGCTCAAGCCGAAGGATGCGATGGAAGCGCTGGATGTGAGCTATGCGAACGCACAGCTGGAATAAGGCCGCGTCGTTTTCGGTCGCGCTGGCGTGGGTGCTCTGCTGCACGGCCACTGCGCAGACGCCTGTGGTATCGGCAACCGTGCCGCTGCCGCCGTCACCATCGGCGATTGCAAACTTGGGTGCCGATGCTCTGCTCGACGCGCTGGCCTGCCGCATTGCCTATGGCCGCTACGCGGGCCTGATGCGGGAAATACGCGCCGAACGCCAGGAAGACTTCCGTCAGGCCTATCGCCAGTACAGCGATCCCATGCTGGACGTGTACGCATTGCGCGAACCCGTGCAAGCCTGGGGTACGGAAAGCGACACCATTGTCATCGCATCCAACCGGGTGATGATGGCAGTCAAGGGAAGCCTGGATGCAGTGACCGCCCACCTGGAGCAAATGCTGGCCGAATCCAACCAGTCACCATTGTCCGGCGCCCTGGACGAGCAGCATGCGTTGGTGATTTTCCAGGCCGTACAGCCCGGCCTTGAAGGCATGGTGCTGATTGGCTGCGAATACCGCATAGCGGATATCTCGCTGCTTGAGGATCCGCAGGACGCGTGGCGCAAGCCACCTGCTGCTCAGCCGTTACCGACCACGCCCTGACCCGCTGGCATCGCCTGTGTCTGCACTACTGGCCTGTTCGCTCCCGGCAGATTCGTTTTTATGTCGCTACCAGCGTGAAGGCGCTTACGTCGATTGTTATTCGGTTGACCTGCCGGGACCGGTCACGCAGGCGCGCTTTGTCAAAGCGTTCTACACCACACCGGTGTTCAAGCTTGAGCGGGCCATCCTGGCCTTGCTCGTGAACCGGCCGTCGACAGATGTCCAGGCCGCACAACTCGGACAAGGCCGCCTCGACGCGTTTGCAGCCTGGCGCGTGGAGCAGCAGTCCAACGAACAACTGCTGCTATGCGACCTGCACGGGCGCACCCGCTCCTGGCTGATGGCGTTACCGATGAATGGCCCCGCGGGTGCCAGCACCCGGGTTTACTTCGGCTCCGCCGTTGTTGCGGCGGCAAACCGCGGGCAAGCGAAGAACAGGCGGGGACGCGGGTTCGGATTGCTGCTCGGATTCCACAAGGTCTATTCGAAAGTGCTGCTGGGTGCTGCGTGCTCACGATTGATGGCAGCCGCCGCCGGACCGCCAACGCCCGGCAGACTGCGCGGGCCCGCCTAGCGGGGTGGCAGGTCGAACACCAGTACCTCGGCCGCCTGCCCGCCTTCGATGCTGACTTTCTGCTCATGCTGGTACAGCAAGGCATCGCCTGCCGACAGGTTGCGACCGTTGACTACCAACTGCCCGCGCGCGACATGCACATAGGCCAATCGGCCGGCGGCAAGGGTCAGGCTGGCCTTCTCTTCGCCGTCAAACATTCCCGCGTACATGCGGGCATCCTGGTGGATGCTGACCGAACCCTGGTCGCCCTGCGGGCTGACGACCAATCGCAAACGGCCGCGCTTTTCATCTTCCGGAAAATGCTTCTGCTCATACGACGGGGTCACGTCCTCCCGTGAAGGAATGATCCAGATCTGCAGGAAGTGCGTGCTGCCGGTTTCGCTGTAATTGAACTCGGAATGCTGCACACCGGTGCCGGCGCTCATGCGCTGCACGTCGCCCGGCACGATGCTGGAACTGGTGCCCATGGAATCCTTGTGGCCCAGCGCGCCTTCCAGCACGTAGCTGATGATCTCCATGTCGCGGTGACCGTGCTCGCCAAAGCCACGCCCGGCGGCCACACGATCTTCGTTGATCACCCGCAACGGACCCCAGTGCACATGATGTTCGTCGCGGTAGTCGGCAAAGGAAAAGCTGTGCCATGAAACCAGCCAGCCGTGATCGGCATGGCCACGCGCTGCCGCAGGTCTAAGGGTGATCATCGGGCGCTCCAGGGAGATCAGGGGCACTCAGGATGGGCGCCGGACAGGCCCAGGGTAAGTACCGTTTATCCAACGCATCGTTTCGGCACGCCAACCACCCCACCGTAGGAGCGTCCCATGGGTGCGAGCTCTCCGATCCGCTCACGAAACAAACCAAGCGCTCGCGCCCATGGGGCGCTTCTACCGGTCAAGCGAGCTTGGCTGTGCTTTCCTTCGGCACGAACTGCGGCCAGCTGCCGGCCACGGCCCGGGCATCGGCGGCGCCAGCGCGCTTCACGACGGCGTTCTCCTCAGCGCTGCGTGACACGCGCACCAATGCATTTCACCAGGGCAGCACCTGGCCCAGATGTGTGAACGAACCGCTCGGGCCGGAGGCGTCCAGCAGCGCCATCTGCACGCTGCTGCGCGCGCCAGTGACTACGTCCAGGGCGCCCCTGTTGTTCATGTCGGTCCTGACCGAACCCGGATGGATCGCATTGACCTTTATGGCGGTATCGCGCAACTCGTAGGCAAGGTGCACGGTCCATGCATTGACCGCGCTCTTGGAGACGTCGTAGGCCGGCACCTTGTAGTGGTAGATGGAAGAAGACGGGTCGCTGTGCAGGGTCATTGATCCCAGTCCGCTGGACACGTTGACGATGCGCCCGGCTGCCGATTTACGTAGCAGCGGCAACAAGGCATTGGTGATGGCGACCAGGCCAAAGACATTGGTCTCGAAGGTGGTGCGCCACGTTTCCTGGGTCTGCTCGGAGGGTGCCAGGACGGCGTCGTCCAGCAGGACACCTGCATTGTTGACCAGGATGTCGAGGTGGCCGTGCGTTTGCGCGATGTGCCTGGCCGCCGCAGCGACACTGGCGCTGTCAGTCACGTCCAGGGCCATCGCCTCGACCGGCAGTCCTTCATCCCGCAGCGTCTGCGCGGCCGCCTCAGCCCGGCTCACATCGCGCCCAGCAAGCAAGGTATGCACGCCCGAGGCGGCGAGCTGGCGCACGGTCTCCAGGCCTATGCCGCGGGTAGCGCCGGTGACAAGCGCGATTCTGGTGGTGGTGTCAGTGGTCATCGTTTCTGGCTCCGTGATCGCACGCAGTGCGTGCAGGGAATTCAGTTGGAAGGTGGCGGCGCCATTTACCAGGGCAGGAGGTCGCCGCGAAACTGGAACGAGCCGCTGGGGCCGTCATCATCCAGCAACGCCATTGCGATACTGGTCTCGGCACCCTCGGCAACCTCCAGTTCGCCGCCGCCCTTGTTCAGGTCGGTCTTCACGTAACCGGGGTGCACGCTGTTGACCTTGGCGGTGGTGCCTTTCAGATCATAGGCCAGCTGCAGGGTCCACGCGTTGACTGCGCTCTTGGATACGATGTAGGCCGGCACCTTGATCGTTGCCAACCGCGCCGCCGGGTCGGCATGCAGGGTCAGCGAACCCAGTGCGCTGGAGACGTTGACGATGCGGGCCGCCGGCGATTCATGTAGCAGTGGAAGGAAGGCCTGGGTCACGGCGATCAGTCCGAATAGGTTGGTGTCGAAGGTCTCACGCCACAGTTGTAGATCCTGTGCTCCGCGCGCCTTGCTGGTGTCGTCCAGCAGGATGCCGGCGTTGTTGACCAGGATATCGAGCCTGCCGAACTTGCGGGCCACCGCGTCGACGGCAGTTGCGATGCTTTCCTGGCTGCTGACATCCAGCACAATGGCTTCGACCGGCAACCCCTCGGCCTGCAGTTTCAATGCGGCCTCGCTGGCTTTGGCGCCGTCGCGGCCTGCCAGCAACGTGTGCACGCCGGCCCGGGCCAGCCCGCGCACGGTTTCCAGGCCGATGCCGCGGGTGGCGCCAGTAACGAGTGCGATCTTGCTTGTATTGCTCATGGGGTTTTCCTGTGGAGGATTGGAAATGGGTGACCACGGCGGCGGTCGGGAACTAAGGTTCGCGAACAGCGACGATGTGACAGATTGCGCTGCGCGAGGTAGAGATCCGCCGGCAGCAACAGGGCTGACAGGGGCGTGCCCAAGATACCGGCAAATGAGGTGACGCTTGTGACCGGCTGCACTCATGACCAGCGCCCTGCGACCGTACCGCGTCGCCGTGGCGGCCATGAAGGCGACCACGCTCATGACAGTGGGTGCAGGCGCCCGCGACTGGCTTACTGTGCGCAGGCAACGAGCCCTCACCCTGCGAGTGCCGCTCGCCGGCGAACGCGACGATCAGGCTTGGGTTCCTGGCTGCCAGGACCCTGACCGGGAAGACCTGATGCTGCCGGCCTCACCGCGTGGTAGCGCCAATGGCCTGATCAGGGTCCGCAACGGCCAAGCAGCGGTCATGAACGCCCTGCTCCTGAGCGCCGCTCGTCCGCTTCTCAGGCCTGACTTGGCATAAATCGCCCAGGTGCCTATTCAATACACTGAACCGGTCACAGTTCGAAGGCGACCCTGAATGATGGGAGTGCGCCTGGTTTAGACTGCTGCACAGTTCACTTTTTCGAACATGAACACTCGCTCGGATGACATATTGGAATGCTGGAATCAGGGGATTTGGGCGGAGCGGCGTTTGCTGCATTTCCCGCCAGCGCATGCATCGTTGACGCCACCGGCTTGGTCATCCGGGCAAATGCCGCGTGGGAGGCCCTGGCGAGCGACGGATGCGGGTTTGAGCGCCGCCTGGCCCAGAGCGCCAACTACCTTGCCGCCTGGCAGGTCGCGGTCGCAGAAGGCGTAGCAGAGGCCCGGCGATTCCCGCACGAGTTCCAGACCCTGCTGCAGCGTCCGGCAGGTGACTTCCAGATCGACTATGCCTGCCACCTGGCCGACGAACGCAGCTGGTTCACCGCCCGCGCCGTCAAGTTCCACAGCCGCGGTGCGGCCTACGTGCTCATCACCCATGCCCCCGCACGCGCCGCCACAAATACGACCTCCGGCTTGCCCAGCGGCGAAGCTTATGCGTCGCAGGTCGCTGCCTGCAGCAAGGCGCGCTTCGGCGTCTGGCAATACGATGTGGCCAGTCGCTCGATCCTGTGGTCAGGCGAGATGGACGACACGCTTGGCATGCCCGAATCGGCCAGCACCAGCCTGGAACAGGCCATAGCCGGATGCGCCCCCGAGTTCCGGCAGCGTCTCGGCGAGCGGGTGGCCGCGTGCGTTGCAGAAGGCACGCCGATCGATGAGGAGTTTGACATCATCGCGACCCAGGGCCAGCGCGTCAGCGTCAGATGCCTGGGTATGCCGGAGCGTTCGTCAACAGGAAACGTGACCGGCGTGCGTGGCGCATTCCTTGATCTGTCTTCGCACAATCCATCCGATGCCCAGACTGCCAGAGTGGCCGCGCGCCTGGTACGTACGCTGGAAAATGTCACCGATGCGTTTTTCGCCCTGGATGTATCCATGGCGTTCTCCTACGTCAACAACCAGGCCGAAAAACTGCTGCGCAAGCCCCGCAGTGAGTTGCTGGGCCGCAATATCTGGGACGTCTTCCCAGCCGCCGTAGGCACTGTTTTCGAGCAGCAATACCGGCACGCTGAACAGACCGGCGAACCGGTTGATTTCGTCGCGTCCTATGAACCGCTGGGCCTATGGCTGGAGGTGCGCGCGTTTCCCGCCGAAGGCGAGCTGAGCGTTTATTTCCGCGATGTCACCGAGCGTCGCGCTGCCCAGCTGGCACTCGAACGCAGCGAGCAGAGTCTCCGCCTTGCAGTCCGGGCCGCCGGCCTGGGCACCTGGAGCTGGGACAGGCAACAGGGCCGGATTTCATGGTCCGATGAATGCGCACGCATGTTTGGCGCTGCAGCTGAAGGTAGCATCAGCTACGACGATTTCCTGATGCTGATCAACCAGGAAGAGCGCAACCACAAGGACATCACCTTCCGCAATGCGCTGGAGCGCGAGCAGGAATTCCGCGTGGATCTGCGCGCCAGGACGCCCGCCGGCGACACCCGCTGGCTTTCGGTATTGGGCCGCATGTTTCCCAGTGACCAGGAACACGGTGGCTCCATGCAGGGCGTGGCATTCGACATCACCGACCAGAAAAATGCGGAAGGCGAACTCAGGCGCCTCAATGAGCGGCTGGAAAGCAGTGTGGGCCGGCGCACCGCCGAACTGGAGAAGGCCACGCTGGAGGCAGAATCCGCCAATCGCGCCAAATCGGCGTTCCTGGCCTCGATGAGCCATGAAATACGCACGCCCATGAACGGCGTGCTGGGCATGGTGGAAGTGCTGGCCCAGAGCGAGCTGGGAAGCCGCCAGAGCGAGGCCCTGAAGACCATCCACGAGTCTGCCAACAACCTGCTGCACCTGATCGACGACATCCTGGATTTCTCCAAGATCGAAGCCGGACGCCTGGAGATAGAAAAACAGGCCACCTCGCTGGAAACGCTGGCCGATTCGGTATGCCAGACGCTCAACGCCGAAGCCCTCAGCAAGGGTGTCACGGTCAATCTCTATATTTCGCCTGCCCTGCCCAGCCAGGTCATGGCCGATTCGCTGCGCCTGCGCCAGGTGTTCTTCAATCTGCTGGGCAATGCCATCAAGTTCAGCGGTGGACGCAGCCAGCGTGGCCAGGTCCGCTTCGCCATCGAGCCTGACCCGGCCGAGGGGCACTGCATTGTCGTCACCGTGGAAGACAACGGTATCGGCATCTCCGAAGAACACATGTCCCACCTCTTCCAGGTGTTCACGCAGGCCGAGGCATCCACCACTCGCAGGTTTGGCGGCACCGGCCTGGGCCTGGCCATCTGCAAGCAACTGGTCGACCTGATGGGCGGTTCGATCCTGGCCGAAAGCGAACTGGGCAAGGGCTCCACATTCCGAGTGCGCCTGCCCACGGAGCAGACCCGCGCCCCTGACCAGCCCGACCCCCTGCGCCTGGACGGCACCCAGTACGTGGTGGTCGATGACCCCAACTACGAAGCGCGTGACATCGCCGCCTATCTGCTCCATGCCGGTGCCAGCGTGCTGCGGGTGCGCAGCGTGCACGACGCGCTGGCCTTCCATGACCCGAGCAGGCGACAGGTGCTGGTCTACGGCTCGGAAATCCGCGCCCGCAACAACGCGGCCGCGCTGGCCAGCCTGGCTTCGGCCGAAGTCTATTGCCGCCTTGTAGTGGTGCGTGGGCGCCGGCAGAAGATCCGCAAGCTCAGCGACACACTGGTGATCCTGGATGCGGCCACGCTGCGGCGCGCCGCCCTGCTGCGGGCAGCCGCCATTGCCGCAGGCGCCAACCTTGAGGTGGCAGTTGAAGACCATGAACCGGAAGAAGTCAGGCCGCGACCGGCAGCCAAGCGGGTGGCTGCCACCGAGCGCATGACCACCCTGCCGATCCTGATCGCCGAAGACGACCTGACCAATCAGAAAGTCATCCTGCATCAGCTGGAACTGCTGGGTTACCGCGCCGAAGTCGCCAGTGATGGCGAAGAAGCATTGTCACGCTGGAGCGAAAGCCGCTACTCGCTGCTGCTGACCGACCTGCACATGCCACATCGTGACGGATTTTCACTGGCGTCGGAGATCCGGCGCCTGGAAGCACCGGGGCAACGCATGCCCATCGTGATGCTGACCGCCAATGCAATCCGGGCCCAGCACAACGCCATGCACCCGGACATCGACGACTATCTGATCAAACCGGCAACGCTGGCGGCGCTGGCGCAGGCCATAGAGGTAGCGATCCGGATGCCCGGCGCGGCGGCGGAAGCAGCGCAGTTACCGGCTGCCGCAAGTGATGGCGACGGCGACGGCGAAGGCACCATTCTTGACCTGAACGTATTGCGCGAACTGGTCGGCAACGACACGGCCGTGCATGCCGAAGTCCTGGATGCCTACCAGCGGTCATTGCACCAGGCCACGTTCGAACTGCAATCGTGCAGCCTGCGTGGCGACATTGCTGCCGTTGCCGGCGTTGCCCACCGGGTCAAGTCCTCTTCGCGCGCCGTGGGCGCGCTGGAGTTCGGCGAACTGTGTGCCGAGCTTGAAAAGGCCGCGCTGGTGGCAAACGGAAGCCTGGCCCAGGATCTGATCGTACTGTTTCTGAAAGACGTCGATGCGCTGCTCGCAGAAATCGAACACCTGACCGGTAGCCACTGATGGCTGCCAACCCACTACAAACACATATTGAAGGAATGCCCTCGTGAAGATCATGGTGCTGGACGACGACCAGGTGATGCTGCGGATACTGCCCATCCAGCTGCGCAATTTCGGCTTGCGGGCAAAGGGGTTCACCGACATCGTCACCTTTGATGACGCCGCCACCGCACTGGTGCAATTGCGCGAGCAGCCGGATTGTTTCCAGCTGATCTTCTGCGACCTGCAGATGCCGCACATGGATGGCGTGGAGTTCGTGGGCCACCTGGCCGAGGCCGGCTATGGCGGCGATCTGGTGCTGCTGACCGGGGAAGACGAGCAGATCCTCAAGGCGGTGCGTGACCTGGCGGTGTCGCGCGGGCTGGCGGTCATTGGCGCCTTGCACAAGCCGATTTTTCCCGACGCGCTGCAGGCGGTGCTGACTTCGATCAGCGACGTCGAGCAGCTGCCAGAAGAGGTCAAGCCAGCGCGCACGTTGCCCGATGCGCGGCTGGATAGACTACCCACCAGCCAGGTGGAAGCCTGGTACCAGCCGCAGGTTTCATTGAGCACCGGCGAGGTACTGGGTTTCGAGGCCCTGGCGCGCTGGCCCGACCACGAGTTTGGCGTGGTCTCGCCCGCCAATCTGCCGCCGGGGCTGGCGACGCCTGCCGAGATCGAGCGCTTTACCGGGCAGGTGCTTGAACAGGCCCTGCAGCAGCTTGGCCGCTGGCACGCCGAAAGTCGGCCCTGGAGTGTCTCGGTGAACGTGGCCGCCGGCATGTTCTCCGACGCCGGCTTCCCGGACCGGGTCAGGGACTTGGCCCAGTCCCTGGGCGCGCCGTTGGAAAAACTGACCTTGGAGGTGACCGAAAACGAGGTGTTCACCCAGTCCAGCGTGCAGCTGGAAACGGCCAGCCGCCTGCGCCTGAAGAAAGTCGGACTGTCAGTGGATGACTTCGGCACCGGCTACTCCTCGCTGGCGACCCTGCGCGATTTTCCTTTCAGCGAGCTGAAGATAGACCGCAGTTTCGTCACCGGCGCCGCCGGCAATCCGCGCCTGCGCACCATGCTCGAGGCCAACCTGAAAATGGCCTCGGAACTGAAGGTGCGCACCGTGGCCGAAGGCATCGAGACCGTGCAGGAGCTGCTGCTGGTGCAGGGCTTCGGCTGCGATGTTGGCCAGGGCTACCTGTTCTCTCCCGCGCAGCCGGCAGACGAAGTTGGCGTATGGGCTTCCAGCTGGGATCCGCAACGCGCCGAGTTCAGCGCGGCGAACTGGGCGGCCAGCGACTGACCTGAGGCTTCTGCAGCCCCTGCCTGCGGCAGCTTGGCGGTTCCGGCAACGCGCAACCCTTCTGCCTGCCGCTGGCCTATCTGTTGAGCCTGCAAGCACGGCGCTGGTTCTTCCCGGCCAGGGTGCTGGCCATCGGCGGCTGCTACCCATAGTTCACCGCGCTGTTTGCCTTGCGCATGTACCTTGCGTCAGGCTTCGCAGTCAGAACTCTCTGCGCGGTCGTTCTTCAACAAGTTGCCGACCTGAAACCAACACTGATGTATTCCCCTATCGTTGACGGTTTTTCGATGCGTGGATCGACCGTCCGCTACATCGAGTCTCCACCTGGCGACGACCTGACCGACGTGGTCCACCGTTTCTGGGAGCTACGGACACTCGCCACCCTGCCGGCGGACTTCTAC
>JBDSUI010000172.1:0-7045 GCA_039927795.1 Pseudoxanthomonas sp. | reverse complement strand
GGGGGTTCGACGGTCTCCATTGCTGCTTCGACGATCCGGGATTCGACACCGTCCGTTGCTTCTACCGCGGTGTCTGCGACCGCCAGCGTCAAATCCGAGACTTCCAAAGAAAGCCATGGATTTTCGGCCGAGGACGCGGCTACCGCTTGTTCTGCTGCGGCTTGTGCCGCTGCAGCCTGTTCGGCTGCGGCCTGTTCCGCTGCCGCTTGTTCTGCCGCTGCCGCTTGTTCTGCTGCGGCTTGTTCTGCTGCGGCTTGTTCTGCTGCGGCTTGTTCTGCTGCGGCTTGTTCTGCTGCGGCTTGTTCTGCTGCCGCTCGTTCTGCTGCGGCTTGTTCTGCTGCGGCTTGTTCTGCTGCCGCTTGTTCGGCTGCGGCCTGTTCTGCTGCCGCTTGTTCGGCTGCGGCCTGTTCTGCTGCGGCCTGTTCTGCTGCGGCCTGTTCTGCTGCGGCCTGTTCTGCTGCGGCTTGTTCTGCTGCGGCTTGTTCTGCTGCGGCTTGTTCTGCTGCGGCTTGTTCTGCTGCGGCTTGTTCGGCTGCCGCTTGTTCGGCTGCGGCCTGTTCTGCTGCGGCTTGCTCACCTGCGGCTTGCTCGGCAGCTTCGATAGTAGAACTGGCGAGGTTGCTGCCAGCAACTACCGTTTCATCCGCCACGGCACTGCCTGTGGACTCGTCCAGGTCGACAGCCTCGGGCAACCATTCGGCCAGGGCTTCTTCGCTGCCGGCTGCAGGCGCGCGCGCCTCATTGGCCGCATCCTCTGATCCAGCACTTGCAGTTTCGCCTGAGTCGATTCCGGCCACTGCCTGGACCGATTCCTCGCCCGCAGCAATCGCCGGATCGACCGGCGCACCCACGTAGTTGAGTTCCATTTCATAAAAGGTGACCGCAGCAGGCGAAGCGGCGTCTTCGATATCAAGGCCAGTTTCCTGTGCCGCGAACGCCGGCCCGTCGGCAGGGGCCTCAAAAGTCGCCTGTGCTTCAGACTGGATTTTGGCCGCATCGTGTTCAGAGAACGCCGGCACTTCATGGCCGAAGTACGCCGACAGGTCGTGCACGGACAGCTCGATGTCACTGGGCGCTACCGGCGGTTCGATGCCGGGCATTGTTTCGGTGTAGGTGTGCTGCGCCGAATCGTTGACCGTCACCGGCGTGGCACGGCTTTCGGGCAAGTTGTCGCGCAATGAGGTCAGGCGACCAGCCAGCGCGGTGAAGGCAGGAATGCGCGGGCTGAGCGACTGCAACGCGGCTATCGTGCGGCGGATCGCGTGCGCGCTTTCCGCAATGGCGGCGACGCCTTCGCTGGTAGGCACTTCGGCAGTGGCCCAGACCCGCTTGATGTACTGCTCGGCAGCGCCGGTGACTTCGGTGATCTCCGGGACGTCTGCCATCGCAAACGCACCGTTCATGGTGTGGAACGCGCGCAGCACGCCATCGTCGGCCACGCACGGCGCGGCCTGCGACTGGAGCAGCCAGGCATCGACGGTTGCCAGGTGTGCGTCGACTTCAGCTTCCAGAATTTCGCGCAACACGCCATCCACCGACGCCACGGTGCCTGCGGTTTCCGGCGCGAACACCATGCCGTCGACTTTGGAAGGGGCCTCGTCTTCGTGAGCCATATCCACCACCAGCAGCTGCGACGGCGCGACGTAGAACGCGTCCTCGCCTGCGCCCACTCGCTCGGCCAGCTCCTGCAGACCGGGCAGGTCCGCACTTACCGTGCCCTGATTACGCAGCGCGTCGTTCAACTGCGGCAACACCTGGGTGGAGTGATCCAGCAATGCAATGACCGCATCGGACGGCGGACGCGAACCGTCAAGCACGCGGTTGAGCGCATTCTCGATCTTCCAGCTGAACTCACCCAGCAAGGTGGCGCCGACCAGGCGACCGCTGCCCTTGAGCGTATGGAATACGCGGCGAATCGAACGCAGCCGCTCGAAGTTTTCCGGTGCGGCCTTCCATGCCGGCAGCAGCTGGCCGAGATTGACGATTTCCTCGTCAAATTCCTCCAGGAATACCTCGCGGATATCGTCATCGATGTCGTTGCCGTCCAGCTCGAATCCACCCTGCGCGGCGGAGTAAAGCGCCGCCGGAGCGGTGCCAGCGTCTGCGACCACTTCAGGCAACTCCGTCTGGATCGAGTCGGCAGGCGCGGCTTCAAGAAGCGAGGCCCCTACCTCCGCTTCAATGGCGTGTAGCGCCTCCTCGACTTCCAGCGCTTCGAGCGTATCGGTGTCCATCGGCGCCAGCGCCGTCGCTTGCCAATCAATGACTGCAGCGTCTTCAAAGGCGACCACTTCAATCCGGTCGCGCTTGGCACCGTCGCTGCCGGCCGCGGTTTCGTCGGGACGATCCAGCGAGCCAGCCACAGGCGCGTCGAGTGCGACCGCCGGGATTTCGACTTCGATGTCCGTTTCGGGCAGGCCTGCTGTCGCCAGACTTGCAGATTCGGCCACAGGCAACGGCCAGTAACGCAGCTTTTCCAGGCTGGAGCGGGTGATCTCCAGGATCTCATCGCGGTTCGGGCGACGCTCGCGCAAGGCTTCCAGATAGTACTCAAGGCTGGCCATCGCATCGGCCAGCGTATCCAGCTGCTGGCCGCCGGGCACCCGGCGCTTGTCGATCAACTCGATTGCGACATATTCGCGCACGCCCATCAGATAGTCAGCAGGAACGGGAAGCTCCAGCATCCTCAAGGCGCCCGCAACTTCCGACAGCAGGCGCGGGACCTGGGCCAGTTCGGCGTGGTCCCAGTTGGTTTCGATGAAAGCGACGAAGCCCTCGCGGGCGGCCGCGAAGTTGCGGATCGCTTCCTGTGCCAGCACTTCCACCGTGCGCTGCGATTCAGAGCTGGAGGAGTCGTCCGCGCGACCGGCCGCTTCGCCAAGCCGGGCGACCTGGTCATCCAGCGAGGCGTCCACGTACAGGAGTGCGCCCGCGATATCCAGCAGCGCCCCCTCGTCGGCCACACGCTGGCCCTGCACCATCTCTCGCAACGCCTCGCGCTGCTGCACGACCACGCCGCGGGCCACGCCCAGGCCCATCATGCCCAGTGTGTCTGCGACGTTGCCCAATTCATCGGCCTGTGTCTGCAGGGCGGTGACTTCCGCGCCCGTGCGCAGGTGCAGGTCCAGCGCGTCCTTGATGCGCAGCAATTCTTCTTTCACCGCGCCGCCCACAGTGTCCAGCAGCGCACGGTTGCGCCCGCTGACACTGCCACGGGCGTGGTCCATCTCTGCTTCGCTGGGCGACTCGGCATCCAGCGCAAAGGCTTCGCGCAATTGGTCCAGGGCGGCATGCCGCACCGGCGACTGCGCTACCAGGTACAGCAACTGACGGGTCGGTTCCTGGCTTGGCGCTGCTGCGCTGGCGGTGCCCTCCTGTTGCGAGGCGCGCACCGCCCGGCTGACACCGGCATAGGCTTGGCGCAACGCGGCTGAAGGTGGCAATGCCCCTTCGCGCATGGCATCGCAAACCGAAGATGCAACCCACAGCATGCGTCGCGTAGCGATGTGTTCAACGCTGTCCAGTAGACGGTTGACAGCTTGTGCCAGCACGCTGGCATCAGCCGGTACCCCATCTTCGGGCCAGGCAGCGAGCGCCTGGTCCAGCTGGTCCTGCGCTTCTGCAACGCGTGAATGACGCGCCTGCCAGGACAGCACTTCCGGCAACGGCACTTGCTGCGGCAAGGGCTGGTCAAGATCGGGCGCGAACAGCACGCTTTCGCTCAACCCCGGTGCGCCGCGCGCGGCACGGATGTCGTTGAGCAGCGGCAACAACACGATGGGTATGTCACGGTGGCCGCTTTGCAGCCGCTCCAGATAATCGGGTAGCAGGACCGTGCCCCGCATCAGCGTGCCGCAGGCTTCATCCTGGTCAATCGTGGTTCGTTCCTGCAGCGCGCGCGCCAGCAGCTCAAGTTCCTCCGCCACCATAGCCGGCGCGTACAACTCCACCATGCGCAGGGAGCCCTGCACCTGATGCAGGTAGCCCGCACAGAACTGCATGCGCGAGGTGTCGCTGGGGTCTTCAGCGAACAATTCCACTTCTGCCCGGGCCAGGCGCAGGGTTTCGTCCAGTTCGGGCTTCACCCAGCCCAGCACCGCATGACTCATTGCCTCACGCAGCGCACTCATTGATCGAAACCCATAAAGACAGCGCGCAGGCCGCGCAACGGAATTACCTGGAGATTACTGACTCGCATTGGTGTGCTTCCTGCCCTCAGCCCGGCAACTTGAAGTCGGCGACGGAGCGGCGCAATTCAGCTGTCAGCTCGGTCAGATGGCCAATGGATTCGGCCGTCTGTCCCGCGCCCAGCGAGGTCTGTGAAGTGATCTGACGAATCACGCCCATGGTCTGGGTGATGTCGGTCGCCGCGGTCGACTGCTTCTGTGCGGCTGTAGAGATGTTCTTGATGAGGTCGTTGAGTGCGTTGGACACGCGCTCGATCTCGCCCAGTGCGGTGCCGGCGTCCTCGGCCAGGCGTGCGCCGGACACCACTTCGGAGGTCGTCTGCTCCATCGAGCTGACCGCTTCGTTGGTATCGGCCTGGATGGTCTGGACCAGCGATTCGATGCGCCGGGTCGCGCCGGAGGTACGTTCGGCGAGGCGCTGCACTTCGTCGGCCACGACCGCGAAACCGCGACCCGCTTCACCGGCAGAAGCCGCCTGCACCGCCGCATTCAGCGCCAGGATGTTGGTCTGTTCGGAAATGTCGTTGATCAGTTCAACCACCGAGCCAATCTCCTGCGAAGACTCACCCAGGCGCTTGATGCGCTTGGAGGTTTCCTGGATCTGGTCGCGGATCTGGTCCATGCCGCGGATGGTCTCGCGGACCACGCCGGCGCCCTCGGTAGCGATCTGCACCGAACGCTGCGCCACTTCGGCCGACTCCGAGGAGTTGCGTGAGACCTGGTCGATGCTGATCGCGATTTCGTTGATCCGCTCGGAGGCGCTGTTGATCTGGTCTGACTGGTGCCCGGCCGCTTCCGCCAGTTGCATGGCGGTAGCCTGGGTTTCCTGGGTCGACGCGGCTACCTGCACGGTGGTGTCGTTGATGGTGGTGACCAAGTGGCGAAGTTCGTCGACGGCGTAGTTGATGGCGTCTGCGATCGCGCCGGTCATGTCCTCGGTCACGGTCGCCTTGACCGTCAGGTCGCCTTCACCGAGCGAACTGATTTCGTCCAGCAGCCGCATGATCGCCTGCTGGTTGCGGCTGTTGTATTCCACCTGGGTCTGGTAGCGCGTTTCCTGCTCGCGCTGGCGGATGCGGTACAGGCTCCAGAGCAAGCCGACGATCGAGACCAGGGCCAGCAGGCCGGAAACGATGCCAAGCCAGAAATTGGGGAATGGGCGCGTATCGCGCACCGAACCGAACGAGGAGAACGCGTCGAACAGCTTCTTGCTGTCTTCCAGCATCTGCTCGGAGCCACTGGTGATGGCGGCGGCGGCGGACTGCGCGGCAAACAGGTTCTTGGAGCTGCCGGTGATCGCGTCCAGGTCCTTCTTCATCGTCGCCCACAGCGCCTGCGACTTGTTCAGTGCCGACAGTGCATCTCCATTGCGCAGCGGGGCGATGCCCAGGTCTGCGTTGCCGTTGCGCAAGCCTTCCAGCACCTGCCCGAAGACCACCGCATCGCGGGTCAGCGCGCTACCGGCGTTGGCCGCACCGCTGCCGCCAGCGCGCATTTCCGTCACCCGTCGGGCCATGGTTCCCGAGACCACGACCTGCTGCAGGGCGTTGTAGATCTGCGAAGACTGGGCGCCGCTCGAGGACATGGCGCGCACCACTTCGTTCAATTCCGCCTGCAACTGCGGCACCTGATTGCCGAAACGATCGGCATTCCCGGCCAGGGCCAGCACCGCCGGCTCGCTGCTGATCAGCTGCTCGGCGCTCTTGCCCAGCGGCGTCCAGGTGGCAACCAGCTTGTTCAGCGGGCCCGAAACCGTGCCCTCCGAACCATAACGGCTGGTGGTGGTGGCGATGGTGGAATCGATCTGTGCCTTGGTGGCCTTGAATGCCTTGAACGCCTCGGCATCGCCGCCCACCGCCTCACGGCCCTGGTTGGCCAACTGTTGCGACAGCACCTGCAGGTCGGCCGCGCCAGTGGCGGCGCCGGACAGGCGGCTGCCGGTATAGGTGGCGACGCCGGTGTTGGCGCCGAACACGATCACCGACAGTGCCAGCAGGATCAGCCAGAAATTGCTTCCCAAGCTGCCGAGTTTGCTGGCTTTGGGAGAATCCGGTGCAGTGCTCATCGTTCGACCCCTGGAATTTGGTTAAAAGTGCAGCAGTAATTCAAATCAGACCTGGTCGAAGCGCCTTGCGCATCGTCCAAGCACCCCGGCCCGGCCAACCCCGACCTCCCCCCGGGGACCGCGCGTCTATGCGACGGATCCCTTCGCCTCCGTGGCGGTATTGCAAGCCGCTCCAGCGGCCTTCAGATCCCTGCGGACAACGATCGCTTCCGGCCAATTCCGCCTACAGCGCGGCCTGCCGGAATTCGGGCGTACGCGCCAGCAACGACAAAGCAAAGACTCCCCAGTCATGCTCGTCGCCGTGGAAAGCCCGCTCCACGAAATGCGCGTAACGCCCTTCCGCCAGCGAGCCTGGCTCAATGCGCTGCTCTTCGGTGAAACTGCGCTGGCCATACAGCTCATCAATGGTCAGGGCGACGTCACCGCCGACCTGGCGCACCACCAGCACGCGCTGGCCTTCCTGCAACACGGTGCGCTCGCCCTCGAGGAAATGCTTGAGGTCGATCACCGGGAAAAGATTGCCGCGCAGGTTGCCGATTCCCAGCAACCACGGCTGCGCGCCCGGCACTGGCGTGGTGGGCGGCAGCGGCACGATTTCCACCACGTCCTCGAAACCGGAGACCAGGCGGCGCTGGCCAACCCGGTAGCCGACTCCTCGCCACTGCTCGGCGACGGCCTCGCGTGCCGGCAGCACCACGGCATGCGCCAGGCTGCGGCGCTCGTATTCAGCAAGGGTGTCGAACGGAGTGCGGCTCATGGCGTCGTCCCCTTCCCGTCAACCGACATGGGTGCG
>JBDSUI010000171.1:0-9476 GCA_039927795.1 Pseudoxanthomonas sp. | reverse complement strand
TGTGGGCCGCACTGTGGGCCATCCCTCACCTCAAGCTGTACCTGACCCTGGCCTGGCTGTTCTACATCCTGCTGCTGTGCGGCTGGATCGTGTTGCAGAAGCGCGAACCCGTGGCGACCCTGACCTGGGTGCTGTCGCTGGCGCTGCTGCCTTACCTGGGCTACCTGGTCTACTTTCTGCTCGGGCCGCAGAAGATCACCCGCCAGCGCCTGCGCAGGCATCTTTCGCGCAAGGGCCTCGAGGCGCACGGCGCGGTCTGCCCCATCGATGACGGCTGTTCTGAACTCGCCCTGCTGGGCCAGGCAACCACCGGGCTGCCGCCTTCCACCGCCACCTCGGTGCAACTGCTGATCGATGGCGCGGCAACCTACGACGCCATCGTCGATGCCATCGCACAGGCCAGCAACCATGTGCATCTGGAGTACTACATCTTCATGCCCGACCAGACTGGCACGCGGCTGCGCGATGCGCTGGTGGAACGCGCCCGTGTCGGGGTGAAGGTCCGCCTGTTGCTGGATGCGGTGGGGTCCTCGAAGGTGTCACGCGATTTCCTGCAGCCGTTGCTGGACGCCGGCGGCGAGTTCGCGTGGTTCCACCCCACCCGCTTCCGCCCTTTCACCCGCACCTGGGTCAACCTGCGCACGCACCGCAAGATCGTGGTCGTGGACGGACGCGTTGCCTTTACCGGCGGCATCAACGTCACCGATGAGGAAAACGAGCGGCTGCATGACAATGCCTACCGCGACCTGCACCTGCGCCTGGAAGGCGACGTGGTGCGCAGCGTGCAGGTGGTGTTCGTAGAGGACTGGGCCTATGCCAGCGGGCAGACGCGCGAGCATTTCGAAGGCACGCAGCTGTGGAACGCGCGCGAGCCGGGGCTGCAAGGCCAGATCGCCTCGCAGGTCGTGGTCTCGGGGCCGGATTCCTCGTGGGAAGCCATTCACCGGCTGCATGTGGGCGCAATCCACGAAGCCAGGTCACGCGTGTGGCTGATCACGCCATACTTCGTCCCCGGCGAAGCCGCGCGAATGGCGCTGACCTCGGCGGCCCTGGGCGGGGTGGACGTGCGCCTGCTGGTGCCCAAGATGAGCGATTCGCGCCTGGTCACGTACGCGGCACGTTCCTACTTCGACGAATTGCTGGCCGCCGGCATCAAGGTCTACGAGTACGGTCCCCGCCTGTTGCACACCAAAGCGCTGCTCTGCGATGACGGCCTGGCCCTGATCGGTAGCGCCAATTTCGACCACCGTAGTTTCCGGCTGAATTTCGAGATTTCCGTGCTGTTCCGTGACCGCGCCATCGCCGCCACCCTGGCCCAGTTGATCGAGGGCGAGATGGCCGCGTCCGAGCGGGTCCAGGACCTGCGCAACCGCTCCCTGTGGCGCAACCGGCTGCCCGAGTCGCTGGCCCGGCTGATGTCGCCATTGCTGTGAACCGGTTGGCTTTTCCGGGCAATGGAAATAGTAGACTTTCACTCTTGCCTGAAGGGGACTGACTCATGCATTGGCTGTTTCTGTTGCTTGCCCTGGCGGCCATGGCGGTCGCCTTGAAGACCGCTTCCGTTGCCTTGATGGTGATATGCCTGCTGGTTGCCCTTGCCCTTTTCGTGGCCTGGATCATGGGCTGGTATGCCGCACGCATCGGCGACAGCCGCCGCGATGAAAGCCAGATGATCGACCCGGTGGAACTGCGACGCTTGCGCGAGATTGCCGAGGCGCGCAAGGCAGGTCTGCAGGCACCGGTCGAACCGCCGGCACACTCTTGAAGCCGGTCTGTACCGCCGGACCCCCGGCGCAATGACCGCGCTGAGCGTCAATGTCAACAAGATCGCGGTGATCCGCAACTCGCGCGGGGGCAACGAGCCTGACGTGGTGCGCGCCGCCCGCACCTGTCTGGAAGCAGGTGCCCATGGCATCACCGTGCACCCCCGCCCTGACCAGCGCCATATACGCACCGACGATGTGTTTGCGCTGGCCGGATTGGCCGCGCAACGACAGGTCGAGTTGAATCTGGAAGGCAATCCCTTTGCACCTGCGCGCGAGGGCTATCCGGGCTTTCTGGCGTTGTGTGAGGCGGTGCGCCCTGCCCAGGCCACGCTGGTGCCCGACAGCGACCAGCAGATTACCTCTGACCACGGCTTTGATTTCGACCGGGACGCCACGCGCCTCGCGCCGCTGGTAGCCGCGCTCAAGACCATGGGCTGCCGGGTAAGCCTGTTTGTCGATGCCGCTGGTCCCGGCCTGGCGCAGGCGCGCGCGCTGGGCGCCGACCGTATCGAGATCTACACCGGCCCCTATGCCGAGGCCTATGCGCGCGGTGACGCCGGTCGTGCCTTGCAGGATTGCGTGACCACGGCGCGCGAAGCGCAGTCACTGGGCCTGGGCGTGAATGCCGGCCACGACTTGAGCCAGGCCAACCTGCACGCGTTCCGCGAAGCAATACCGGAACTGCTTGAAGTCTCCATCGGTCATGCGCTGATCAGCGAAGCGCTCTACATCGGCCTGGAACAGGCGGTGCACAACTACCTGCAACTCCTGGATACACGCCGCTGAGCCAAGGCGTCGTCGCGCCCGATCGCGGTGCGGACACCCTCCATCGAGTCTTTGACGAGGTCAGCTCTATTTGCATGTGTTGCTGATGAGGTGGCACCGCGCTTCGCCGGTTCCGTGTCGAAGCGCACTTTGGTGTATCCCAACTGTCGTTTGATCACCCGGAAAGGGTGCTGCACCTTTGCACGCTGACTGACTCTGCGGTGTCTCCAACGCACTTCGTAACGGCGACCTTGTTGGTTTCCGATCGCGGCAATTGCGATGGCTACTCCGCGATCATTTAGCTGCCCCGCACGGCCTCCAGCTCCTTGCGTTTGTCCGCAGACGTATAGGCCGCTGTCGCCAAACACGGTGCCTTCTTGGCCATGCAGCAGGTGACGTCGTCCAGATTGGCCGCCGTGCATTCCACCTGGTGCACCAGACCCGATTCATCGTCCACGCCAAGGTACGCCTTCATCCCGAAGTACCACGGGTTGCCCTTCTTGACCTGGTGCATTTCCGGTTCACGCGTGCCACTGCGGTTATTGGTCGGGCTGCGCGCCGGCACTTGGGGGCCAGATCCGCGTTGAACCCGCTCGAACCGCGGCGCGGCCAGTGCGCGCGCCTGCAAAAGGAGGCGGAAATTTATAATCGTGGTCTCATCCGGAACCTCGTCCAGCCGGTTGACCCCGGCAAACGGCTGCATTTTCGGGGTGTCGTGCAGAGCTACTTCCATGGACAGATCGCTTGATGCGTACCACTGCTGCAGAAACTGGATGCGCAGCATTGTCACCAACGGATTGGCCTGCCGCCCGGGACATCTGCTCTACGGATAGGGCGGGTCGATCAACGAAATCGCCGACTTCCACTGCACCACCTGCGCCATCTCTGCCAAGAAGATCTCGAGGCGCGTCCGCTTTTGCTTGCCCACTCGTTCGGCGTCACCAAACGTCAGCGGCACGGTGCTTCGTTCAGGTCAGGTCTCATTGTTGTCGTTTGGGCTGGGAGGGCGTTCAGAGGATCCCTGAGTGCCCATTCGGTATTTTGTTTTGTGATTCATGTCACACTTGTCGGGTTTTGTGACTGTATTCCCAGGAGATTCAATGCGTGTATGGAAGCCCCTCACCCTGAGCGTGGCCTTGGCGTTTTCGCTATATGCACTCAGCAATAGCAGTGTTGCCGCTGCTTCGAACAAAGATGATGCGATGGCACGAATTGCCCAGCATCGCGATCACGGCCACTGGCTGGATGCGCTGACTGAAATCGAACGTCTGCAAGAGCAGTTTCCGCAGGACAATTTCCTCCATCAGCTGCAAGTCCTGACGTTATCGGACATTGGCAACGCTGGACGTGCATGGCAGTTGTACCAAGCGCGCCCGGAGTTGTTCAACGCCGAACAGCGACGCCACCTTGAAACCAATTACCTCTCCAAGCAGGTGGGCTGGAGCTTGGCCTACGGCAAGAGCGAAGACACGCGCCTGGACGAAGCCGAAGCAGCGCTGGCGCAGATGCAGGCACTGTTGGATCAGGACGGTCTATTGATCGAAGACGCGCCGTTGCGTGTGCGTTTTGATCGCCTTGTACTGCTCAACCGGCTCGCCCGGCATGTACAAGTGCGTGATGAATATCGCGAACTGAAACAGCAAGGTCATGCCCTGCCCGATTACGTGTTGCCTGCTGTGGGCGATTCGCTGATGGCAACCGAACACCCCGAGGAAGCGATTCCATTGCTGCAAGCCGCATCGCGCAATGAGCCGGAGCGGGACGACGTGCGTACCGAACTGGCCTACGCCTATCTGGAAAGTGGACAGCCACAACAGGCCATCGATTTCCTGAAGCACTGGCGTGAAGAAGAGCCTCCTTTTCGACGCCAGGCGGGTGCCAAACAGTCGTACCAGAACTGGGCGCATTACGAAGCCGACTTGAATCTGGCGATGATCCAAGCCTTCAGCGGCGACCTTCCCACCGCCCAGCATGCACTGGAAGATCTTGCCGACGCTGCGCCTGGCAATGGGGGTTTGCATTCTTCGCTGGGTATGGTCTACCAGATGCGTGGCTGGCCGCGCCGTGCCCTGGAACGCCAGCAGATGGCCTTTACCCAGGACCCGCGCGAGGTGCAGCCGCGCGTGGGCCAGTTCGACGCCTACATGGATCTACAGCGCGACGACCTCGCGCGACCGTTTTACGAAGATCTGTTGCGTCGATATCCGTCCGAGCCGGTGGTGCAACGCATGCAGCGAAGGTGGAATTCGCATCGCGGCTGGCAAGCTAATGCCTATGCCCAGGGAGGCCATAGTTCCGGCAGCGGGGTTTCGCCCCTGGGCAGCAATGACCACCGCTATGGCGTGGAACTGCTGTCACCCATCATTGATGATCGCTGGCGCCTGTTGGCGTTCGCTGATCGCCGCAGCGTCGATTTTCCGGAACAACAGCTGCGCCCACTACGTACCGGCGCTGGCGTGCAGTATCGCTACGACCAGCTTGACGGGCAGCTGCAGCTCAGCAACCCCAACGATGACATCGGCGGTGTTGGCATCCGAGCCGGCATGGGTTGGCAGTTCAATGATCACTGGCATATTGGCTTCACCGGCGCGCGCAATGATGAGGAAGCGTCATTGCAGGCCCGGGCCGCAGACATCGATGCCGACAGCATGGCGCTGGCGCTGGAATATCGCCACAGCGAGCGCACCCGCTGGACCGCTGGAGCCAGTCGCTTTCATTACTCCGATGGCAACAACCGCGACCTGCTGAGCAGCGACATCGAACAACGCGTGCTGACCCGGCCGGAACTGCAGATCACCGCATTGGGCAATGCCTATCTCGGTCGAAGCAGTCGCCACGACGTGCCGTACTTCAGTCCCGAACGTGACGGCCAGATCGAACTGGGACTGCGCGTGGATCACCAGGCCTGGCAACGTTACGAGCGTCATTTCAATCAGCAGCTGGATGTGTCGTTGGGCAACTACTGGCAGCGTGATTACGGATCTGCATGGGTGCCCACGGTGAGCTATCGGCACGAGTGGCAGCTGGGCCTGGGCAAAGTCATCGAATATGGCGTGAGCTGGTCACGCCCGGTTTATGACGGACAACGTGAACGACATATCGGCATGGACGCCGCGATCCACTGGGGGCAATGAAATGCGCACTATCCACACTCTGATTGCCGGCTGGCTGCTGGCACTGTTCTGTCTTGCCATGAACGCGCATGCACAGGCCTCGACTGGTGCCGATGTCAATCTTGATTCCGCCAACAATGGCCTGCTGGTCATCAGCTACCACGACGTCCGCGATGATGTAGTCCGTCACGGCGACCGTGATCTTTATGCGATCAGCACCCAGAATTTCGCTGCACATCTGGACTGGCTGTCCACCCATGGGTATCACCCGATATCGCTCTCGCAGCTGATCGAAGCCTCACGTGGTGGCAAGCCACTGCCGCCGCAGCCGGTGCTCTTGACCTTCGACGATGGTCTGCGCAGCGTCTATACCAAAGTGTTCCCGCTGCTACGTGCCTACAACTACCCGGCGTTGATCGCCGTGATCACCGACTACGTGGAGATGGCACCCGGTCGCAGTATCGACTATGGCTTCCGCCCGTTCGCGGCAGATGATTTTCTGACGTGGCAGCAGATCCGCGAAATGCAGACCAGCGGCTTGATCGAAGTCGCCAGTCACACCGACAACCTCCACCATGGCGTGCAATCCAATCCGCAGGGAAACTCGACGCCAGCGGCCATCACCCGTATCTACGACCCGGCTGCGGCCGCCTATGAAACCCCGCCAGCCTATGAACAGCGTATCCGTGATGATCTTGCGCGCAGCGTGCAACGCATCGTCGACAACACAGGCACGAAGCCGCGTGCCATCGTCTGGCCGTACGCGGCCTACAACTCTTTCACCAACGCGCTAGCCGCACAGCGTGGCATGGATGTGTCCTTCGATCTGGAGGGACGCAGCACCCCAGTAAGCTCCAATCTGGGTGGGCTCGCACGGCTGTTGATGGTAGACAACCCTACCGTCGTGAGCCTCGCACGCGAGCTGCGTCGTGATATCGAACTGCAGAACGTGCGGGCGTTGCAGATCGATCTGGACATGGTTTATGACGACGACCCGCGGCAGCAGGCGCGCAACCTGGATGCACTCATCGAGCGGGTCAAGCAGGTAGGCCCCAGCCACGTCTACCTCCAGGCTTTCGCAGACCCCGATGGCAACGGCTCGGCTGATGCCCTGTATTTCCCCAACCGCCATTTGCCCATGCGCGCGGACCTGTTCAACCGTGTGGCGTGGCAGCTCAAGACCCGCGCCAACGTGAAGGTGTATGCGTGGCTGCCTGTGCTCGGCTACGAGTTGAAGGATCCAGCCATCCGCGAGGCTCTGAAGATCCGGAGCCCGGAATCCGATGGCATCTTCCGGCTGGATTTCACGCGACCGGAAGTTCGGCAGATCGTCAAGGAAATCTACGCAGACCTGGCCATCAACGCTTACTTCGAGGGCCTGCTGTTCCATGACGATGCCTATCTGCGCGATACCGAACTGGTCCAGCTACCGGCTGAGGGCGAGGACGGTGCGCGAACTCGCGCACTGATCGATTTCACCCTAGAGCTACGTGACGCCGCACAGCGTTGGCGACCAAAGCTGGCCACGGTACGCAATCTTTACGCGAAGCCCGTACTGGAGCCGCAAAGTTCGGCCTGGTTCGCACAGCGTCTGGATCTGTTCAATCATGCCTACACCCATACCGCGCTGATGGCGATGCCGTGGATGGAGGGCAGCCGCCACCCGGGACGTTGGCTCGACCGGTTGGTCGATGCTGTACGCGTGCACGATCCCAACTTCGACAACACACTGTTTGAACTGCAGACGCTCGACTGGCGCACTGGCAAGCCGATCCCCGGTGAAGAGTTGCGTGCACTCGTGCGTCGCCTCCAGGCACGGGGCGTCAAGCATATGGGTTGGTACCCGGATGATTTCATCGCCGATCGCCCGGCGTTGAAGGATGCCCGCGCGGCGATGTCCGTACGCAACTTCCCGTACGTGGAGAAGTGACGTGAACATCCATCCAATCCTCTACGGACTGTTGCAGTTCGCCTTCTTCTATCCACTGGTGATGGCTTTCATGTGGATGAGTGGCGGGCTGTACTACTTTTTTCGCCGAGAGCGCAATGCACGAGACCGCAGCGATCCGCCACCAATGGCGGAATACCCATTTGCCAGCATCCTGATTCCCTGCCACAACGAAGCCGATAACCTGGAAGACACCCTGGGAGCAGCGCTGTCACAGAACTATCCCGACTACGAAGTGATCGCCATCAACGATGGCAGCAGCGATGCCACTGGCGCGCGCCTGGACGCACTGGCGCGTGTACACCCGCGTCTGCGTGTTGTCCACCTGGATCGCAACCTCGGCAAGGCCAATGCACTGCGAATGGGCGCATTGGCGGCACGTTCGGAGTACTTGGTCTGCATCGACGGCGATGCGATGCTGGAGGAATACGCCATGCATTGGATGGTCTGGCACTTGACCGCAGGCCCCCGCGTGGGCGCGGTGACCGGCAATCCGCGCATCCGCAACCGCTCCACGTTGCTGGGGCGGCTGCAGGTCGCCGAGTTCTCCTCGATCATCGGCATGATCAAGCGGACCCAACGCGTGTATGGCCGCATCTTCACCATCTCCGGTGTGATCGCCGGCTTCCGACGCACCGCGCTGCATCGCATCGGCTATTGGGCCGATGACATGATCACCGAGGACATCGACATAAGCTGGCGCCTGCAGCTTGATCATTGGGATATCCGATACGAACCTAATGCACTGTGCTTCATCCTGATGCCTGAGACTCTGCGCGGCTTGTGGAATCAACGCCTGCGCTGGGCCCAAGGCGGCGTTGAGGTCATGCTGCGCCACGGCCCGGCATTGTTCAGTTGGCGCAAGCGGCGCATGTGGGGAGTTCTGCTCGAGTACCTGCTGAGCGTGTTTTGGGCCTACATCATGTTGGCGATTCTGGTGCTGTGGGCACTTGGCAAGTTCATTCCACTGCCGCCGCAGCTGTATATAGCCACCGTATCGCCACAATGGCATGGCGTGATATTGGCATTGGTCTGCCTGGCACAGTTCGCCAGCAGTCTGATCATCGACCGGCGTTATGAAACCCATGTCGGCCGCAATTACTTCTGGGTGATCTGGTATCCGATCGCCTACTGGTTGATCAGCCTATGCACCACGGTAGTGGCACTGCCCAAGACCCTGCTCAAAAAACGTGGGAAGCGCGCTATCTGGGTCAGTCCGGATCGGGGAATACGATGAACGCCAAGACCAAAAGCAAGACCCAGGACAGGTCCACCTCCAATTCCAACGCCCGGTTTGACTCCAGCCTGATCCGCAAGCCACGTCAGCAGCCACGGCTGCATCGCACGCTATGGGGTGCGGTGAACGTCGCGTTCTGGGCATTGCTGATGGTGCTATGCGTTCCGTTATTGACCCTGTTGTCGTGGCTGCTAGGCATTCGCTTGGCATGGCGACAGCTTTATGAATATCAGGACCAGGTCGATCCGTTCCTCCTGATGGTGATGCCCTTGATCCTGCTGTGCTGTGCCTTGGGGTTGATCGGCTGGGCCGAGTACAACCGCTTGCGCTTCAGCGGGGAGGAGCGCCGTAACGCCATCGCCCCCATTGGCATCCAACAGATTGCCCATGAACTTGGCGCAAGTGATGCTTTGGCCGCAGGTTTGGCAGGCAGCAAATCGGTGGTCCTGCACATGGACGAGCAGGCGCGCCCCGTGGGCTTTACTCGGCAACAGGCGATGCCAAGGGAGAACCTTGCAGGGTTCCCATTGCAGGCAGTCGAACACCTCGACGCTACAGATGACGTTCTGCTCTAAGCACACGATCAGATCGTCACTCTACCCGGGTAGCAACTCGCCAGGGCTCTTCAAGCGAACGCGGATGCAGCT
>JBDSUI010000170.1:0-11289 GCA_039927795.1 Pseudoxanthomonas sp. | reverse complement strand
AGGCTCGATCAGGCGATGCAGGGAACCCAGCAGTTCAAGCGCGGCCGGGGTGAGCACGGCGTCCTGCCCGTCAATCTGGGTGGTGACCTCGATTCCGGGCGGCGGATTCAGAGACTGGGCGGGTGCTGCGGACATGAGCGGCTCCTTCAGGGTCAAGCTGGCGGGGTCAAACTGGTCCGGTAACGTGCTCCCCACCCATATATTTGACAACACAGTTTTATCAATGCAATTAATAAGCCTGGCTTATATGGTGCACTGCAATGCCGGACAAACCTGTCGCAACCCCCCGATTTCCCTACAAATCCGACCGCCTCAAACCACTGCGTGCGTTCTGCCAGACGGTGCGTCTGGGCTCGGTTTCCCGTGCATCGGAGGCGCTTTACGTCAGCCAGCCGGCCATCACCTTGCAGTTGCAGGCGCTGGAGCGCGAGCTGGGCGTGGGTCTGTTCGAGCGCAGCGGCCGCCGCCTGACCCCCACGCGCGAGGGTCAGCTGCTCTACGAACTGGCCCAGCCGCTGGTCGAAAGCCTGGACGGACTGGGCAGCCGCTTCCGCGACAAGGTGCGCGGCCTGGATGCGGGCGAACTCAACATCGCCGCCAACAGCTCCACCATCCTCTACCTGCTGCCCAAGATCGTGGAGCACTTCCGCAGCCAGCACCCTGACGTGCGCCTGACCCTGCAGAACGCGGTAAGCGCCGACGGCACCGATCTGCTGCGCTCCGATGCGGTGGACCTGGCCGTCGGGTCGATGCTGGATGTGCCGGCCGACCTCAGCTACGAACCGGTCTACCGCTTCGAGCCGCTGCTGATTGCCCCGCCCGATCATCCACTGATTACCCAGCGCGATCTCAAGCTGGAGGACCTGTCTGCCTATGGTCTGATCCTCCCGCCCCGGCGCGTGGTGACTTACCGCCTGGTCGACCTGGTGTTCCAGCAGCACCGCGTGCCCTATACAGTGGCCCTGGAAGTCGGCGGCTGGGAGGTGATCAAGCAATACGTGGCCATGGGCATGGGCATTTCCATCATCACCTCGATCTGCCTGACCGACGCCGATCGCGGCCGCCTGGCCTCGCGTTCGCTCAGCGAATGGTTTCCCACCCGCAGCTATGGCGTAGTGGTGCGCAAAGGCAAGTACCTGTCCCCGCAGGCACGCGCCTTCATCGAATTGATCCAGCCGGATCTTTTCATCCGCAGCCATGACCAGACCGGGCATTCCGAGCGCTAGGAACGCTTTTCCACGCCCGGGACGGGACAGGGCGACAGCGAAGGACTGTGCGCGCTGCTGGCCGCCGTGCCGCTGGGCCAGACCGATTTCCCAGCCAGACGGCAGGCAGGCAGGTTGGCCAGGACAGGCGCTGGACAGCAAGCGCGACAGGCGCTGCAGGACGTTGATGCGCCCCTGCGTTGCGATCAGGCGGCGCCCGAAGCGCTTGCCACGGGCCCAAGGCTAGACCTGGATACCGTTGTTGGCGGTGGCTCCTCGCGCCCGCCCGTATTGCACTGGGCACCGGCACCGCCATCTGGGCCAGGCCCCGTGCGTGGCAACAGGACAGACAGCGCAATGAGAGGCAACGTCTTCATTCGACTTCCCTTCAATCCGACGGATCCGATCCAGGGACAGCGGCGGTGGACGATTTTTTGCCTGGGAGAACCAGCTCGGCAACGGTTCCCTGGCTATCACCTGCAAGCAGCCTGATATGCCCGCCGTACCGGTTGGCGATGGCGTGGACTATGGGCAAGCCCAGGCCGCTCCCGTTGCCCGTGCGTCCTCGCCAGAAACGCTGCATCGCTTGCGCATGATCGCCCGATTCAAACCCTCGCCCCCAGTCAATGACACGGAAACGAACCGCCTCGCCTACTTGATCGGCGACCACATGCACGGGACTGTCGGCATCTGAATAGCGCAGCGCGTTCTCGACCAGGTTACGCAAGGCCGCAACCACCAGGGCCGGTGGCACTGCCAGCACTGAGGTGCCGGCGTCGCCGCTGCGGACAATGCGTGAAGCGGAGGCGCTGCCGCACGCCTCCAGCACCCGATTGACGACTTCGTCTGCACTGACAAACTCGCCCTCGTCGAAAGGCAGACGCCCCTCGACTCGGGCCAGCATCAGCAGCTGGTCAAGGGTGGCGCGCATCCGGTGCACACCTTGCCCTGCATCGGCAAGGGCGTGGCGGGCGTCCTCTCCGGTGGTCAGACGGGCGACCTGCAGGTGGGTATCGATCGCGGTCAAGGGCGTCCGTAATTCGTGCGCCGCATCGTTGGTGAAGTTGCGCTCGCGGTGCACCGCCTGTGCGACCCGGTGCAACAGCTGGTTGAGGGAATCGATCAAGGGTCTGAGCTCGGTGGGCAGCGCGCGTGAGTCCAGCGGTTCGATCGTGTCGGGTTGACGCGCCGCCAAGGTAAGGCGCAGCCGTTCCAGAGGTCCCAATGCACGGCTGGCGCCGATCCACAGGGCCAGCAGGCCACCAACGGCGGCAATCAGAAACGGCAGCCCCACGGCGAACGCGATTCGATGGCGCAGGGACGCGCGCTCGTCGAAGCTATCGGCCGTAGTGATGCTGTAAGCACCGCTTTGAAACGTGTAGGTGCGCCAGCGCGTGCCATCCAGGGTCTGCGTGCGATAGCCGCTCACCGGTACGTTCATCACCGCGTTGGGCGCGCCCTGTGTCACCGCGATCACTTCGCCGCGCAGCGAGCGTATCTGGCAGGCAATGCCGCGGCTGCCAGGCACGGTCACCGCGTTTTGAACACGCATCGCCGAGGCTCCGGGTACGCCGATCCGCGACTGACCCAGCAGGCCCGACACCATGCGCGCCGACATCGCCAGGCGTTCGTCCAGGGTGTGTTGCAGGTTTCGGTCCAGGTCGTGCAGCATCCATAGCGCGGCCACGCTCCACAACACCGCCAGCGCAATGCCGATGGTCAGCACCAGCCGCAGGCGCAGGCTCATCGGCCCACCTTGCCCAGGCGATAGCCCAGCCCACGCACAGTTTCCACGACCTTGGGGCCGAGCTTGCGGCGCAAGTTGTGAATGTGGACGTTGATGGCGTTGCTGCCGACCTCCTGCTCGAATCCGTACAGGCTGTCCTTGAGCTGCTCTGCGGACAGGCAACGGCCACCGGCCTGCATCAGGCTGGCGAGCAAATCGGTTTCGCGCCGCGACAACTCGACCGGCTGACCATCGCGCCAGGCCTGGCCGCTGGAGGGATCCAGGCTCAATACACCGGCTTCGATCAGGTTGACGCTGCGGCCGCTGGCACGCCGCATCAGCGCATGCAGCCGCGCTACCAGTTCGCCAAGATCGAAGGGCTTCACCAGGTAGTCGTCGGCACCGCCTTGCAAACCGGCGATGCGGTCTTCCACCGCGTCGCGTGCAGTCAGCAGCAGCACCGGCAAGGTGTCGCCGCGCTGGCGCATGCGTACCAGGAACTGCATGCCATCTTCATCGGGAAGACCCAGATCCAGCACCATCGCATCGCAATGTCCGCTCTGGCGTGCGAGGTCGGCTTGGGCCGCGTTTGGCACACTGTCTGCCGTCATTGCATAGGCGCGAAGGCCCGACACGATGCCGCGGGCGATGAGTTCGTCGTCTTCGACGACCAGGATCCTCATCGGTGGCAACCTCTGTAAAACGAGCGGGCACCTTAACGCAGGCGTGGTGGCAGTGCCATACGCGCACTGCCGGCTGCATCGCAGCACAAGACCTTTAATCCTGACTTAATCCAACGCAGCCACCATGTCCGTTCGATGAGATCACTGAACGGTGGAATGTTGCTGCTGTTGCGCATGTTGTGGCTGTCCGTATTGCTTGTGCCCGTGGGTGCGCAGGCACAAGCGTGGCTGTCGCCTCCGGGCGGGCAGGACCCACCGGAGTTCCTCGAAGCCGAAGAGGTGCTGCAGGTGCAGGCAACCGCAGCCGACAACGGTCGGACGCGGCTGCGTGGCGAGATTGCGCCGGGCTATTACCTGTACCGCCACCGCTTGAGCGTCACTGGAACAGACGGCCCGTTGCCGCTTGCGCTGTCGGCCGGCAAGGAAAAGACCGACGAGTTCTTCGGGCGCACCGAGGTTTACTACGACAGGGTCGACATGGCAGTGGAAGGCGGTGGGGCGAAGCGCGCCATACTGCACTGGCAAGGCTGCGCCGATGCCGGCCTCTGCTATCCGCCACAGACCATGCAAATTGACTTGCCCTACGTGGCAGGTACCGCTGCTGCCAGCACCGGCACGCCAGCAAACCCCGCAACAACCCTCGCGCCCACTGCGGCTACCCGCTCCGAGGCAGCAACCCCACAGGACCCTGGCCGCGCGGCGGTTTCCAGTGCTCCGGCCAGATCCGGGTTGACGCCCGCAGTGACCGCTTTGCAGGGGCACACCGCGCCGGCCAGCCTCACCAGTTCGCAGTCGACTGCAGGCGCCGCCGCAGGCGAGGATCAGCAGCTCGCCAGCCGACTGGCCAACGCCAGCCCGCTGGCGTCGCTTGCCGTGTTCTTCGGTTTTGGCTTGCTGCTCGCCTTCACGCCGTGCACCTTGCCGATGATCCCGATCCTCTCCGCCTTGATCGTCGGCGGCCAGCCCTCGCCACGACGCGCACTTTCACTTTCCCTGGCCTACGTGCTGCCGATGGCGTTGACCTATGCCGCGCTTGGTGTAGCCGCCGGCCTGGCTGGCGCCAACTTGCAGGCCAGCTTGCAGCACCCGTGGCTGACCGGGGCATTCGCAGGCGTGTTCGTGATGCTGGCGGCGTCCATGTTGGGTGCGTTCGAGCTGCACCTTCCCGCGTGGCTCCGCAATCGACTGCAACGCGCCGGGCACCAGCAGCAAGGCGGCACCCTGGCCGGTGCGGCAGGGCTTGGCCTGTTGTCGGCCCTGCTGGTCGGTCCGTGCATGACCGCTCCGCTGGCCGGCGCATTGCTGTTTATCGGCCAATCCGGCAATGCCATCACCGGTGGCCTGGCCTTGTTTGCGCTGGGCTTGGGCATGGGCATTCCGCTGCTGCTGATCGCGGTGTTCGGTGCGCGCATGCTGCCGCAGCCGGGTGCATGGATGGACCGGGTCAAGGCCGTCTTCGGCTATGTGATGCTGGCACTTGCCGTCTCAATGCTGGCGCGCGTACTGGCACCGGCGATGGTACTGGTGTTGTGGGGCGCGTGGCTGTTGGCGGTCGCCGCAGGTCTGGCGGCGCTGGCCGCGCCGGCCGGCTGCAGTCCGCTGCGGCGGTGGTTGCCTCGCTACCTGGCGGTGCTGTCGGCAGTCTGGGCGCTGACCTTGATGATGGGTGGCGCCTCGGGCGCCCGCGACCCCTGGCAGCCTCTGACAGCGCCAGTCGTGGGGGTCGCCGATGCACACGCGGCGCTAGCGCCGGGCGTAGCGTATGTGCAGGTCAAGACGGCCGGTGACGTTGCCCGCCGGATCACCGCAGCCGGCGCGCGAGGCCAATGGACCTTGGTCGACTTCTACGCCGATTGGTGCGTGTCCTGCCACGTCATCGAGCGCGAAGTATTTGGCGACCCAGGCGTTGCGCAGCTAATGGCCGGGATGCAGGTGCTGCGGCCGGACGTGACCGCACATGACGCAGCCGACCAGCAATTGCTGCGCGCCTGGCAAGTGGCCGGACCACCGACTCTGCTGCTGATCGGACCCGACGGTCTTGAACGACGCCACGAACGCACGATCGGCGAGATCGATGCGGACCAATTCCTGCTGCGCCTGCAGCGTGTTCAAGGTGGAGCGTTGTGATGATCAGTCTGGGTCCTTTTCCCCTGTCGCTGGTGGTGCTGTTGCTGGCGTTCGCAATCGCGGTGGCGGTGGCCTGGAACGTCGCCCGGTTGCCCGCGCAAGCGTCAATTAAGGTGATGCCGACCCTGCTCGACATGCTGTTCGTGGGCGTCATCGCGGCACGCGTGGGCTTTGTGCTGCAGTGGTTGCCGGAGTATCTGACCGATCCGTGGTCCATCATCCGCATTGGTGATGGTGGCTTCTCGGTGTGGGCGGGCGTACTGGCCGGATTGGCGTTTGGGACGTGGCGCGCGCGCAAGCTGAAGCCGTTGCGTCGTCCGCTGGCCCTGGGGGTGCTGGCCGGGCTGGTCTCGTGGGCCGCACTCGGGGGCGCGCTCGCGTTGATGCAGCAGTCCACTTTGAAGTTGCCCACCACCGAGCTGGCCACGCTGGATCGCAGAACCACTCGCCTGTCGGCAATCTCCGGCAAGCCGATGGTGGTGAATCTGTGGGCGACCTGGTGCCCGCCCTGCCGTCGCGAAATGCCAGTGCTGGCGCAAGCGCAGGCGCGGCGCGGCGACGTGACGTTCGCCTTCGTCAACCAGGGTGAGCCAGAAACGGTAATTCGAGACTACCTGCGCGGCGAAGACATCCAGCTGCAGAACGTGCTGCTCGATCTGTTCTCGTCGGTGTCGCAGCAGTCCGGCTCGCGTGGCCTGCCGACGACCTTGTTTTTCAATGCCCAGGGCCGCCTGGTCGACACCCATATGGGAGAACTGTCCGAGGCCAGCCTGAGCCGCAAACTGCAGCAATTCGGCCTTGCGCCATCGCTGAAACCAGACCCTTCCCCGTCCAAAAAGGTGAACTGATGTTGCGTGTCAATTCCGTGCTCCTGCTGCTTTCGTCAACGTTACTGTCGGGCTTCACAGCCTGCAGCCAGGCCGAAGAGGCCGAACAGAAACCCGCGGTCGCCGCGAACGGTCAAGCGGTTGTCATTGCCGACAAACCCCCCGTCATCAAAGCCATTGAAGCGCAGGGACTGGAGGTGCTGGGCGCGTTCGATGCACCTTCGGGTCTGCGAGGTTATGCAGGCATGGCCGGCCAGCAGCCGGTCGCCGTGTATGCGACCACCGACGGCCAGCACGCGGTGATCGGCACCCTGGTCAATGCGCAAGGCCAGGACGTCGGTGCCGAAGCCTTGCAGCGCCTGGTGGCCGAGCCGATGTCCAGGCGTGTCTGGGCGCAGCTGCAGGCCAGTGACTGGATTGTCGATGGCAAGCCAGACGCGCCGCGCGTGGTCTACGCCTTCAGCGATCCGAACTGTCCCTACTGCAACAAGTTCTGGCAGGCGGCCCGCCCCTGGGTCGACTCGGGCAAGGTGCAGATCCGCAACATCATGGTGGGTGTGATCCGTCCAGAAAGCGCCAACAAGGTGGCTGCGCTTTACGCCGACGCGTCTCCGTCAGACGCATTGCAACGACATGAGCGCGGCTTTTCCAGGGGCGGCATTGCGCCGGTCGCCACGGTACCGGCGGATACTCGCAGCAAGCTGGACCGCAACGAGAAGCTGATGGTGGCGCTGGGCTTCCAGGGAACGCCGGGCATTCTTTTCCGCGACGAACAGGGATTGGTCCAACGTCGGTCCGGCTTGCCATCGGTTGCGGATCTGTCAGCGGTGCTGGGCCCGCGCTGAAGGTGCGTTGATCAGCGCGACAGGGCATACACTCGACATCAGGGGCAGCATCGATCCGCGGCCATCGCTACCGGCAGGGACGAAGTACCATTTCCGGGCGCTGAAGCCGGAAGATCTGCTCGCCAGCCTGATCCACATACGTTCCAGGGAATACGCATGCACCAGCTGCAGAATCCGCCAGTGCTGTGCTTCAGCACGCCGGTTCTCAATCGCGGGCGCAATACCAGCGTTCGTCGTGGCCGCAAATGGCAGCCGGTGAGCGAGGCCAGGCTGCTGCTGGCAGATGGCCGCGTGTCCGCGCCGGTCGTGCTGCACACGGAGCTGAGGCTATTTTCGACGCTGACCGATGCCGATCTTCGCTACGAGCACGACCCGGCCTGCCGCACGGTCGCTGGGCTCCTGGCTGTGCTGCAGCATCTGTATCCGGGTTTCAGGACCGATGAAGAAATAACGCTTTGCCACTTCAGTTTCAACGACGACTGATTCTCTGCCACCGGCCCGTGCGCACCTTCAACCGATCAGTTGCAGGTGAAGACCGCACTGTTGCGGTCTGCGCACGGCATGTGTCTGTCGCTGCGGATCAGCCGCCGCACCCGCCGCAGCATTGCGATGGCAGCTGCTGCAGCGCATCGGCGCCAACGGGATAGCCGGCCGCCTTGACCAGGGTAAGCAATTCGGCAGCGCCGATCAGGGTGGAGATGCGCACCTGGCCGCTGGCAGGATCCATATCCACCATCGCCGCCGGGTCGACTTCATCAAGTCCTCGGCGCAGGAGTGCCAGGTCGGCTTGCGGGGCGGAGCTTTCAATCGTGTATTGCATGTTGTTTCCTTTCCTCGATACCGCCATGACCCGCCGGGTTAATGAGTCATTGCGACAGCGGGTTGTCGCAACCAGGACACAGGCTAGAAGCTGTGTGCCGGCAGGCCCATGATCCAGGTCAAGCGCAGCATGCTTCACTGCATTGCCGCCGCTTTAACGCCTTGCTGGCGCCGTCAGCAGAGGCCGGTAGGTCATGGATGCCGCACGCGGCATGTCGTCCTCTCTCGGTGCCGCGGTAGCGAACGGCTTGCCCGTTCCGCAAAACCCAAGCCTCGATAGCTGCCGCGTGACGACCCCGGAACTGCCATCGGCTACTCTGCCAATACGGTCACCGTCGAGGCTGCGCTTTTCGACCCGTTCCTGCACAGGCGTCCATGGACGCCTCCTCTGACCCGGAGCACGCCATGCCAGATTCCAGACCTGCACCTGCTGCTTCCCCGCGCCGCCACGCCTGGTACACGCTGGTTGGCATCGCGCTGATCGTCGCGGTCGTTGCACTTGCCTTCGCCTGGGTCGCCGGCTGGCTGACGCCCGGTCGGCTGACGCCGGCGCGGTTTACCAACGCCATCGAGACGGGAAACGGGGAAATCCACCGCGGGTTCCGCCGCGCGCACGCCAAGGGGGTGTGCGTGGCCGGCTATTTCGAGGGCAACGGGCAAGGCGTTGCGCTGTCCCGCGCGCGCCTGTTTGCGCCCGTGCGCACGCCGTTCGTGGGGCGCATGTCGGTGGGCGGTGGTTCACCGTATGGGCTGGACAGCAAGGCGCGCGTGCGCAGCATGGCGTTGCAGCTGGACAGTGACGACGGCCAGCAGTGGCGCATGGCGATGAACAGCTTCCCGTTCTTCGGCGTGTCCTCGGTACAGGCGTTCTACGAGCAGACCGTCGCCAACGCACCGGACCCCGCCACCGACAAACCGGATCCAGTGCGGATGGCCGAGTTTGCGAAAGCGAATCCGGAGTTCGCCCGTTTTGCAGCCTGGGCCAAGAGCGCCCCGTGGTCGACCAGCTGGGCCAACACGCGCTACAACGGCGTCAACGCGTTCCGTTTCACCAACCGCGCCGGTGAGCAGAAGTATGTCCGCTGGTCGATGCAGCCGCAGACCCCATTCGAAGCGATGTCACCCGAACAGCGTGCAGCAGCCGACGACAACTTTCTCAGCGAAGATCTCGCCGCGCGGCTGGCGCAGGGCCCGTTGCGCTGGGACATGGTGGTGACCCTGGCCGCAGCAGACGACCCGATCAAAGACGCCTCCCAACCCTGGCCTGAGGATCGCCAACAGCTAACGGTGGGTACTGTCGTAATTGAAAGCACCACACCGCAGACCACCGGCGCCTGCCGCGATATCAATTACGACCCGTTGGTGCTTCCGGTGGGCGTGGACGGGTCCGACGATCCGGTATTGGCCGCGCGCTCGGCGGTGTATTCGGTGTCGTTCAACCGGCGCGAAGTTGACATCGCCACCGGCAAGGCCGCAGCCGCCATCGGCGAAGCGGCCCCCACGGAGGTCACCCCATGAGCCGCCCGATCCTGCCCGCTCCCACGCCGCGACACTTCAATCTGACCGCGCGCGTGTTGCACTGGAGCATGGCCCTGTTGATCCTGGCCATGCTGTTTGTCGGCATCGGCATGGTGGCCTCGATCAGCCTGCGCCCGACCCTGGTCAACCTGCACCGGCCACTGGGCATCGCGATCCTGCTGCTGGTGGTCGTGCGCCTGATCAATCGCCTGCGCCACCGCCCGCCACCGTTGCCGGCAGACCTGCCCGCCGTGCAGGTGTTTGCGGCCAAGGCCTCGCACTGGCTGCTGTATGGGCTGATGTTCGCCATGCCGCTGATCGGCTGGTCGATGCTGTCGGCCGGCGGCTATCCGGTGACCCTGTTCAACGGGTTTGCATTGCCGCCCATCGCACCCCACAACGCCACCCTTTATGCGGTGCTGCGCACTGCCCACACCTGGCTGGCCCTGCTGTTGTTCGCCACGGTGCTGATGCATCTGGCCGCAGCCCTGTTCCATGCCTGGGTACGCCGCGACGAAGTGTTCGCAAGCATGGCGCGCGGGCCGTCAGGCGATCGGGCTGCACCGGTGGAAAACGGGCGCGTGGACCATCCCGCATAGAGGCGATGACCCTGTGGAAGGTGGTGACGGGCACCGCTCTACAAATACGTGCCGATGGCGCTAGTGCGCCTCCAGCGCTTCCCACAGCGTCGGCTCCACCACCGGCAGCGCCTCAAGCTGGGGCCGGGCAAACAGGTATCCCTGGAACAGGGCGATGCCAAGATCCCGGAGCACGCGATATTCCTCGCGCGTTTCCACCCCTTCAGCCAGCACGGTGCACCCCAGGTTTTTGCAGATGTTCACCACGCCCGCGACGATGGCCTGGCGCACGCTGCTCTGGTCAATGCCGCGAACCAGGGCCATGTCAATCTTCACCAGGTCCGGCTGGAAGTCTGCCAACAACGTGAGCCCGGCATAGCCGGCGCCAAAATCGTCAATCGCGGTCATGAAGCCGCGTTGCTGGTAATCCCTGAAGATCTTCAGCAGGTGCGCGCTGTCCAGCACGCGCTCAGATTCGGTGACCTCGAAGATCAGCCTGCCGCTTTCAAAGCCGGCCATCTGTGCGGCGGCCAGGGTCAGGCGGATGCAGGTGGCCGGCTCATAGACCGCGTTCGGGTTGAAGTTGATCGACAGGCGCGCCGTCATACCCAGCCGGGCCGCGGTACTGATCGCCTGCACGCGGCAGGTCTGGTCGAAGCGGTAGCTCTGCCCGGGCCGAACCTGTGCGATCACTTCAGCGGCGCCCTCGCCATTGGCCCCACGCACCAGCGCTTCGTAGGCGTAGATCTCGCGGGTGCGACAGTCCAGGATCGGCTGGAACGCCATCCGCACCTCGAACTCAAGCAACTCGTCGCCCTGGCAACTGGCGCACGGGTTGGGGGTGCTGGCGTCAGCAAAGAATCTATTGAGAAACATCTATGGCTCCAGGTGCTGGCGTGCAGCATGCAGCACGCGCAATGAATGCAATCGAATATATCAGTGCGAATGGGATGGGCAGCAG
>JBDSUI010000169.1:0-2753 GCA_039927795.1 Pseudoxanthomonas sp. | reverse complement strand
TCCCGTCAGCCAGTCTGCAGCGATGCCGGCAGGCGGGCAACTTCAACGCAGTCCCGGCCCCGCTGCTTGGCGCTATACAGCGCGGTATCGGCGGCGACCACCCAGTCCTTGACGCTGGCAATGCTGGGGTTTATCTCCGCCAAACCAATGCTGATGGTGAAGCGCAATCCGGCCTGGGGAAATTCGTAGGCCGCGACCTGACGCCGCAGCCGTTCGGCCGCCACGATGGCCTCTTCCCAGCGCGTCTCGGGCATGATCACGCCGAACTCGTCGCCGCCGTAACGTCCACCGCTGTCAATGTCGCGCAGGCAGGCCTTCATCAGCCGGGCGAACTCCTCGATCACCAGGTCACCCACGATATGGCCGTGGCCGTCGTTGATCTGCTTGAACGAATCGATATCGATCATCATCAGGACCGCCGGGCGTCCCGCGCGCAGGAAGCGTTCATACTCGCTGGTGGCCGCGTACAGCCATTGCTGCCGGTTGAGCAAACCGGTGGCCGCGTCAAAGCGTGAGGTCCTTTCCAGCAATTTTTTCTGCCGCAAGGTCTTCTGCCCCAGCAGGCGACTGCTGGAGCCAATCACCAGTGGCAGCACGATCAGTAGCGGCAGGCAGGCCAGCATGGTGGGATAACTGGTCACCGGCTGAAAGGGGAACCCGAGTACCGCACTGGTTATCAGCGCCACGGCGGACATCGTCGCCCCCCCTTTGGCAGCAAAGCGGCGGCCACCGACGATGATCTGGTTCATTATCAGAATAATCGCAAGCAACACGCTGGGCAGGGTGTCGAAGGCTATGGCCGCCACCCAGAAACCGGCCAGCGCCGAATCGAAGTACAGATTGCGATATTCCGCCTTGACCGGCTCGCTGCTGTTGCGCGCCAACAGATATGCCAGGTGCGGCCAGACCAGGCTGCTGAGGGCGAGCACCAGCCAGAGCCAGGGTGAGGCGCCTTTTTCATACAGGGCCACACCCACGCACACGCCACCCAGCGCGAGACCGGCAGCGCGCGTCGGGTACATGCGGCGGCTGAAATTGAGGCGTCGGGTCTTAGATTGATCATTGTGCATGTCGCCGAGTATGGCCGACCCGGTGAATGCGAAACGTGTTCTTGATCGGGCCGCCGGCAACCGCGCGCGTCTAGTCCTGTTCTTCCGGTGGCAACACCATGGTTTCCGGATCGACCGAAAGACGCCCTGCCATCAGTACGGCCTGGGTGCGATTGGTGACGCCCAGCTTGCGCAGGATCGCGGTGACGTGCGCCTTGATGGTGGCTTCGGATACGCACAGGTCATAGGCGATCTGCTTGTTAAGGCGGCCCACGCCGAGCATCTGCAGCACGCGGAACTGCTGCGGGGTGAGGTCACGCAGGCGCTGGGCAACTTCGTATTCGTCGCGGCCGATGCCGGGTGCGGCCAGGGCCGCGGGCGGCGCCCAGCGCTCGCCATCCAGAACCCGCCTGATTGCCTCGCCGATGGTTTCCGAGGCAGCGGACTTGGGAATGAAGCCCAGCGCACCATGATCCAGCGCGCGGCGCATGACACTGGGCTCCTCGCGCGCGGACACCACCACTACCGGCAGTTGCGGATGCAGCATTCGCAGGTGCACCAGTGCGCTGAACCCCTGCGCGCCGGGCATGTTGAGGTCCATCAGCAACAGGTCGGCATCGGGATGGGCGTCGACCAGCACGTACAACGCATCAACGCTGTCGGCTTCATGCAGGCTCACCCCGGGCAAGACCCGCTGCACGGCACCGCGCAAGGCTTCACGGAACAGCGGGTGGTCGTCGGCGATCAGCAGTGTGGTCATGGGGCGCGGAGCCAAGAGAGAAGAACGAGTGGAGAGAAACGAGTGGAGAGAAACGAGGAACGAGTCGCCCGGGGTGAGTGCCGGAAACGACGCTGTAGTGCTGCTCTTGTTGCTGTTGCTGTTGCTGTTGCTGTTACTCGTTTCTTACTCCTCGTTTCTCGTTCCTCGTTTCTCGTTCCTCGTTTCTTGTTCCTCGTTCCTCGTTCCTGCCTTACCTTACCTTGCGCTCCGCCACCAGCGAATCGACTACCGAGGGATCGGCCAGGGTTGAGGTGTCGCCCAGCTGCTCGGGTGCGTTTTCGGCAATCTTGCGCAGGATGCGGCGCATGATCTTGCCCGAGCGGGTCTTGGGCAGGCTGGGCGCCCATTGCAGGTGGTCGGGGGTGGCGGTGGGGCCAATCATCTTGCGCACGTGCGCCACCAGTTCCTTCTGCAGTTCCTCGGTCTGCGCTTCGCCGGCGATCAGGGTGACGTAGGCATAGATGCCCTGGCCCTTGAGGTCGTGCGGGAAACCGACCACCGCGGCCTCGGCTACCTTGGGATGCAGGACCAGCGCGCTTTCCACTTCGGCGGTGCCGATGCGGTGACCACTGACGTTGATCACGTCGTCCACGCGGCCAGTGATCCAGTAATAGCCATCGGCGTCGCGCCGGCAGCCATCGCCGGTGAAATAGGTACCGGGATAGGTGCGGAAGTAGGTGTCGATGAAACGCGCGTGGTCGCCATACACGCTGCGCATCTGCCCGGGCCAGGAATCAAGCAGCACCAGATTGCCTTCGGCGGCGCCTTCGAGGAATTCGCCATTGGCATCGACCAGCGCCGGCTGCACGCCGAAGAACGGCAGCGTGGCCGAACCTGGCTTGAGGTCGACCGCGCCAGGCAGCGGCGAAATCATGATGCCGCCGGTCTCGGTCTGCCACCAGGTATCGACCACCGGGCAACGC
>JBDSUI010000168.1:0-8972 GCA_039927795.1 Pseudoxanthomonas sp. | reverse complement strand
CCACCGACCGGCGCGGGCATGCAGGGGGACGGCGTGCAGGACGAACGCGCGCAAGCTGAGCGCATGCAGACCATCTGCTGGAATTATTTCCAGAAGGTCGAGTTGCGTGTCGGCCGCATCATCGCGGCGTCGGCCTTCCCGCAAGCGCGCATGCCTGTGCTGTGCGTGCCAGACCGCGAGGTGCCCCTGGCGGCAAGACTGCTGTGAGCACGCCCGCTGAACAGTCAGAGTCTTTGCCATACCTGCTTTCCGGCGGTGCCGGTTTGGCGGTTCGGGCCGGTGTATTGAACAAGGAAGCGCAATGCGCCTGCTACGCCGCCTTTTTTGACTGGCCGTTGTATCCGATGACCGGGTACGCCATCGAAGGCAACATCAAGGCCGCGTTGCCGGAGTGCAAGGGCCAGCACGTGTAGATCAAGCTGGAGCAGGCCGCGTTGTTCGACGGTGAACGCGTGCACTGTCTGTCCGGTCGGCAGGCGCAGTGTCAACTGACTCGCTGACGGCGCTTGCGCCAGCGCTCTCCACAGTCCCGGCCGCCCGGCGGGGACTCGCCCTGCAAGGCCTCGTCGTGCACGCGCTGGCTATATAGTCGCGCAATGGTTTTTGCTGGAGGCATCCATGTCCGCGCCACTCACCCTGCCCACCGGCATGTTGTCTGCACTGGAGCAGGCGTATGCGACGCCATCGCGCGCCTACCACCACTTCGGCCACGTGCAGGAGGTGCTGCACCGCTTCGCGGAAATCACCGTCGGGCCGGGTTGGAGCCAGCCGGCGGAGGTGTACCTTGCCGTGCTGTACCACGACGCGATCCATGACGCGGCGCGCCGGGACAACGAAGCGCGATCGGCCGACATGGCCATGGCGGAAATCGCCTGCTGGCTGCCTGAAGCAGGCATCGACACGGTGCGGGTCGCCGAGCTGATCAACCTGACCGCACGCCACGGCCAGCTTTCAGTGGACGATCTTGGCGACGACGACGGCTTTGCGCTGGACGCCTGCCATTTCCTGGATTGCGACATGGCCATCCTGGGCGCGGCGCCGGAAGCGTTCGACGCCTACGACCAGGGCATTGCCGAGGAATATCGGGGGCAGTTGCCCGGATTCCTGTTCCGGCTCAATCGCAGGCGTTTCCTGAAGGGGTTGCTGGGTCGCAAGCGGATCTACCTGAGCGAGTGGTTCCATCAGCGTTACGACGCCCAGGCGCGGGACAATCTGGTGCGGGTGCTGGGAACACAGGCCTAGCATGGAGCAGCCGGGCAAGCGATGCGCCACACTTTGCTGGTGCAGCCATTGCGGGCTCAGGGTGTCGCTGCGATGACCGGCCCGGCGGCCAGTTCCCGCTGGGTCAAATACAGGCGCAGGTCGAATTCCAGCTGGTGGTAGTCCGGCGCCATGTGCATGCACAACTGGTAGAAGGGTTTGTTGTGGTCGCTTTCCTTCAGGTGGGCCAGCTCGTGGGCGACGATCATCTTCAGGAAGTCCGCCGGCGCGTCCCGGAACACGCTGGCGATGCGGATCTCACGGCTGGCCTTCAAGCGGCTGCCCTGCACGCGCGAAACGGTGGTGTGCGTGCCCAGTGCGTGCTTCACCACATGCAACTTGCCGTCGTAAACCACCTTGCTCAGCGGTTCGGCCTTGCGCAGGTAGCGGTCCTTCATCTGCACGGTGTACTCGTAAAGCTGGCGGTCATTGCGCACCGTGTGGGTTTCGCCGTACTTGTCCGCCAGTATTTTGCCCAGCCGATCCTGTTCAATCAGCGCCCGCACGCGGGCCTGCAGGTCTTGGGGGTAGCCGGACAAGTATTTGAGCGATTGCATATGGGCACCATACCGGGTCGGGGCGCTACAGTGCGCCATGCATCCCCTGGACGATCCAACCCCGCAAGCGCCTGAGAAGCCCGATCCCGGCGATTGCTGTGGCGGCGGCTGCGTGACCTGTGTCTACGACGCCTACGAAACTGCGCTGGAGCGATACGAAGCGGCGCTGGCGGCCTGGCAGGCCCGCCAGCCGCTGGCCCATCCGTAGCAGCGACCGTATAACCGCGGTGGACACCAGGCCGGCATGCAGCCCGCGTCTAGTCGGCGGGCAGGTGGTCGTAGCGGGTGCGGTAGATCGCGCGTTCGTCGACGCAGTATTCACTGCCCATCGCGAACTTGCGGCAGATACCGGGCCGTTGTTCGTAGATGCTGCAGCACATGCGCAATGGGTCTATCGCCACGCACCAGCCATCCTCACCGTGGGCCATTACTTCCACGCCGTGCTCGTTGCGCTCTACCAGGTGCCGGGGCACTTCGTCTTCGGGCATTACCACCACCGTCAGCCGGCAGCACACCGCATCGCAACTGCTGCAGGAGACGCTGTGGTCCAGGCCATCATCTTCCAGAAAACCCGCTTCCAGGTCGCCTACCTCCAGGTGCAGGGGAATGCTGCTCATGCGGCCACCAGCAACGGTGGCAGCACCAGCGCGCTGCGCCGATAGCTGAGCAGGCGCCCACGGGAGGGTTCCACATCGGCTACCACGTTGGCACCGCGGTGGGCCAGCGCCAGGCTGGACAGGGCCAGCCCGCAGCCCGGCTCCAGAATGCGTTTGCCGGCCACGTCGAAGCTGCTTATGGCTTCGGCCAGCACTTTCCCGGAAGGCCAGATCTGCCAGAACAGGCTCCACAGCGATGAGGAAATGCCCGCACGCGAGGCACGGCCGGTGGGGTCGGCGATCTGCTGCAAGTCGCTGAGTGCACGAATGCGGAAGTCATAGCTGCCAAGGCGGACAGTGTGTAAACGGGTGGCGTAGCCCGGCATGGGGCGCTCCTGGAAAGGCGTCGGGAAGGGACTGGGTCCGGGACTGGACCAGCGACGCGGGGAATGGAGCGAAGCCGGCGACTGAGCTGCGGCCGGGCGGGACGCGTGAACGCGTTTAGGTGCCACATTCTACGCCAGCCACTTGAACAGCTTTTCATTTGGCTGCTGATCGCGGGATGGCCTGATCGGGCCACGGTCGCGGTCCATGCCGTAGGATTGAGCCTTGTCCCCAGTGAGTGAAAATCATGATCCAGCGCTTCGAAGTCGGCCCGTGCCTGTCCGAAATGGCCGTGTACAACGGCACCGTGTACCTGGCCGGTCAGGTGCCCGACGACACCAACGTCAACATCCAGGGCCAGACCCGGCAGGTGCTGGACGCCATTGATGCCTTGCTGGCACAGGGCGGCAGCGACAAGAGCCGGATCCTGCATGCGCAGATCTTCCTGGCGGACGTGCAGGATTTCGCGGGCATGAACGAAGCATGGGAGAGCTGGGTGGTGCCGGGCCACACCCCGACCCGAGCTACCGTGCAGGCGGCGTTGGCCAATTCAAAATGGAAAGTCGAAATAGTGATCACCGCCGCAGTCAACGCCTCGTAGCCGGGCCGGCTCACCTGCGCTCCTTGTAGAGCCCAGCTCGCTTGGCGACTCTGGGCATTGCAACTTCCGACGGCAGCCGGGCTAGCCAGGCTCTACAAGAAAAGGGCGGGCTCCATGTGGAGCATCCGCCCTTTGAACCCGCAGCCTTGCGGCTTACTTGCCCTTTTTCTTTTCCTGCTTGTCGGCACGCTTTTCCTTCAGGGTCTTGGCGGGTGCCTTCTTTTCGCTTTTCTTCTGGTCCATTCCCTTGCTCATACAGGCCTCTCGTCAGTGTGTCGCTGGATGTGGTGGATGCGGGCGCTTGCGCCCGGGCGCTGTGCAATGCCTAGTGTCGGCAACCTGGTGCAGTTTCGTCAATCCAGGAACGCGGTAGGGCCGCGCTGTGATTCAGGCATGCAGGCTCAGAATTTTTCACCAACTGGCAGGTAGCGCCACTCGCCGACCGGCATCTTGCTCAGCGGAATGCGGCCAATGCGGATCCGGCGGATCGACAGTACATCCAGGCCGACCTGCGCGCACATGTGCTGCAGCTGGCCCGGCCGCACTGCCTTGATCGCAAAACGCAGGTTGTCCTCGTTCTGCCAGCTGACCTTGGCCCGGGGCAGGGCGCGGCCCTGGTAAAGCATGCCGTCGCAGAGCCGGGACAGGCCGTATGGCGCAAGTTCGCCTGACACTTCCACCACGAACTCCTGTTCGATGAGATCTGCATCCTCGCTAAGGCGACGCCACACCCGTCCGTCCTGGCTCAGCACAACCAGTCCGCTGGCTTCATCGTCCATGGGCATCAGCGGAGTCAGGCGCACAAAATGGCGCTTCAGTACGCGGATCGACGGGTCATCGCCCTGGGTGCGGGTGTCGGCGGTGGCCAGCTTGGGCACAGCCTCGAAGGCTACCCCCGCCGGCTTGTGCAGGAGCAAGGTCGCCGGCTCAGCTGCCTCCAGGTCTGCTTCGGGGTCGATCAGCACTTCCTGGGTGGTGATGGGGTGCTGCGGGGCATCAATGACTTCGCCGTCCACGGTCACCCAGCCGCCCTGGATGTACTGGTCGGCCTCGCGGCGGGAACAGCCGGCCAGTTCGGCGACACGTTTGGCAAGGCGGACGGGATCAGACATGGAAGGCAACGGCGGCAAGGGGCGTGCAGTGTAAGCGCTGGCATGCAAATGCAAGGTTTCCACCGGTTGTGCCTGCCATGCAGGCACAATGGGCACCCCCCGCCAAACCCAGTACTGGATGAAGACCCCGCAAGGCCTGCAAGCGCTGATCGATGACGGCGTGATTGACGAAGTGATGCGTCCACTGAAAAGCGGCAAGGAAGCGGCTGTGTACGTGGTGCGCTCCGGCGACGACGTGCGTTGCGCGAAAGTCTACAAAGACATGGCCCAGCGCAGCTTCAAGCAGCGCGTGCAGTACCAGGAAGGGCGCAAGGTGCGTGGCAGCCGTGAGGCGCGCGCCATTGGCAAGGCCAGCAAGTACGGGCGCAAGCAGCAGGAAACGGCTTGGAAGAACACCGAGGTCGACGCGCTCTACCAGTTGGCCGATGCCGGCGTGCGCGTGCCGCAGCCTTATGGTTATTTCCACGGCGTACTGGTAATGGAGCTGGTGACCGACGCCGAGGGCTTTTCCGCACCGCGACTGGGCGAGCTGCAACTTGAAGCCGACCTGGCCCGGGAGTATCACGCTTTCCTGGTGAAGCAGGTCCAGCTGATGCTGTGCATCGGCCTGATCCACGGCGACCTGTCGGCCTACAACGTGCTGGTCGGCGCCGAAGGCCCGGTGGTCATCGATTTCCCGCAGGTGGTCAGCGCTGGCGGCAACAACGCCGCACGGGCCATGCTGCTGCGTGACGTAAACAACCTCACCGCCACCCTGGGTGCATTTGCGCCCGAGTTGCTGGAGACCTGGTATGGCGAAGAGATGTGGGCGCTGTTTGAAAGCGGCGACCTGCTACCGGACTCGCTGCTCACTGGAACCTTTGTGCACGACGAGCGTAGCGTTGACCTGGATGGCGTGCGCGACGCGATCAATGATGCACGCGAGGAAGCACTGATCCGCGAGCAGGGACGCCAAGCGGCGGCCGAACAGGATTGATCAGCTCCTTGCAGGAGCGCCTTTTGCCCTGCTGCTGCAGAAATTCACGTTTAACCTGAGGATAATTTGATGACTATTTCCATGCACTCCGCTTCGGTTCCCGTATTCCAGCAACTGCTTGGCAGTCTGGATCAGCTGCTGGTCAAGGCCGAAGCCCACGCCGGCGAGCGCAAGATCAGCCCCGAGGCACTGCTGCAGGCGCGGCTGTTTCCGGACATGTTTCCGCTGGCCAAGCAGGTGGTGATTGCCTGCGATTTCGCGCGTGGCGTGTGCGGCCGGTTGGCGCAGGTTGAATTGCCTGTGTTGGCGAGCGATCAGGCAAGCTTCGCCGACCTGCGTGGCTTGATCGCCGACAGCCTGGCTTTCATTGCCGGGCTGGAAGCGGCTGGATTTGATGGCGCCGAAACGCGCGAGATAGTGTTGCGTCCCGGCACGCCCAAGGAAAGGCGCATTGCGGGCCAAGCTTACCTGCTGCATTACGGCCTGCCGCAGTTCTTTTTTCATGTCACCACGGCCTACGACCTGCTGCGCCACAATGGCGTGGAAGTGGGCAAGCGTGATTTCATGGGCGCGTACTGAGCAGACCGTACTGATCAAAACTACTGATCAGGCCGTACCAGGCGCTGTACTGATGCAAACCTGTTGATCCAAGCCGGAGTATCGAAGAATGACCAGTCGTAGCGTTAAACCATGGGATCGAAAGAATCCCGCCGGCCCCGGCGGACACGTCAAGCTGACGCCGGAACAGATCGAGCAGGCCAAGGCACGCGCTGAAGCAGCGGGGCGCGCCTATCCGAATCTTGTCGACAACATGTACGTCGCTTCGCTGGCACGCAAGCGCGGCGCGGCCAGGCCGTGATGAAGCATTACGCCGACCAGTACAGGCTTCAGGCATGAGCTGGGTCGCCATCGTGCTGGTCGTGCTTGGCATCTATCTGGCGATCAAGGTCGCCGGATTGGGGCTGAAGTTGGTGCTGTGGGCGCTGGTGATCGGCGCGGCCTACTGGCTGCTGGCGCCCATGCTGGGAATGCCGGTTCCGTTCTAGGCACAACACCGGCCAGGCACGGCACTGGGTGTCATCGGGCTGACGCGAAAATCGAGCCGGATTTCCACACAGCATCGCTATCTTGTGGTTACGTCCGCAATCGCCGCAGGCAGGGGAAACAGTCCCGCCGGGCGATGGCGGACGACCAGATCAGGCCGTTCCCGTTGCTTGCAGCCATGCCACCGCGCCCTGGCCGGCCCGGCGGCCGCTGGCGAAGCAGGCCGTCAGCAGATAGCCACCTGTGGGTGCCTCCCAATCCAGCATCTCGCCTGCGCAGAACACGCCGGGCAGGGCGGACAACATCAATGCGTTGTCCATGGCTTCGAGGCGCACGCCGCCGGCGCTGCTTATGGTTTCGGGCAACGGCCGCGGCCTGAGCAGGACCAGCGGCAGGCGATGGATGCTGCGCGCCAGTGCGTCGGCGTCTTCCATTTGCGGCCTGTCCAGCACTTCGTACAGCAGCGCCGCCTTCGCACCGGTGATGCCTGCCTGCCGTCGCAGGTGCTCGCTGATGCTGCGATGACCGCGCGACTTGCCCAGGTCCTGTTGCAATCGCTGCAGGCTGCGGCCTGGCGCCAGGTCCAGGTGCAGGTCGGCCTGGCCGTCACGTTCAATCACATCGCGAAGATCGGCAGACAAGGCGTAGACCAGGCTGCCCTCGATGCCGTGCGCGCTGACCACGCATTCGCCCTGCAATTGCTGGGCGCGTCCCTGCACGTCCTGCCAGTACGCCACCACCGGTTTGAGCGGCGCGCCTGCATGGCGCACCTGCAGGTGCTCACTCCAGTCAATATCAAAACCGCAGTTCGCCGGTTTCAGCGGCGCGACATCCACGCCCTTGGCGGATAGCCAGGGTTGCCAGGCACCGTCGGAACCCAGCTGCGGCCAGCTGCCGCCACCGAGTGCCAAAACCACGGCGGCAGCATGGACTTCGATGTCACCCTCCGGGGTCGCAAATTGCAGGGCATCGCCGTGCCAGCCCAGCCAGCGGTGATGCACGTGGAATTGGACGCCGCTTTCGCGCAGGCGTCGCACCCAGCCCCGCAGCAGCGGCGCGGCCTTCAGATCACTGGGAAAGACACGGCCGGAGCTGCCGACAAAGGTATCGACGCGCAGTCCGCGCGCCCATTCGCGCAATGCCTCGGCATCGAAATCGCGTAGCCACTGGTCGACGGCGCCCGCCCGATCGCGGAATCGCTGCATGAAGGCTTGGCGTGGGTCGGAATGGGTGAGGTTAAGCCCGCCCTTGCCGGCAATCAGGAATTTGCGCCCGACCGAACCCTTTGCTTCGTACACATGCACATCGATCCCCGCAGCGCGGGCGACTTCGGCGGCCATCAGGCCAGCTGGGCCGCCACCAATCACTGCCAGTCGCGGTTTAGTTTGGGTGGTCAGATCCATACACGCATTATGCGGGGTCGCTTGTACCCGTAGTCCGGCACGCTGCGCCTGCCAGCGCTGTATTTGCACGAGCTAGTGCAGCGCACCGCCGGCAAGACGCACGCCTGCGGGGCAACTTTCTAGTGCGGCTTGACGCCGAGTAATTCCACTTCAAAGACCAGCGAGGCGTTGGGTGGAATCACACCGCCGGCGCCATTGATGCCATAACCCAGGTCCGAAGGAATCAGAAGCACGCGCTTGCCGCCTATTTTCATTCCGGCAACGCCCTCATCCCAGCCACGGATCACCTGGCCGGCGCCCAGCAGGAACGTGAAAGGTTCGCCGCGCTTCACCGAACTGTCGAATTCCTGGCCACGCTGGCCTGCGACGCTTTCGTCGTAGATCCAGCCGGTGTAATGCACGGTGACATCCGATCCGGAGGTGGCGGTGGCACCGCTGCCGGTCTTTTCGTCGATGCGCTGCAGTTCAGCGACATGACCCACCGGCATAGGGCCGGGTGAACTGCAGGCACACAGGACCAGCAGCAGTGAAAACAGAAGCGGGTAACGCATGCGAAGTCCTCATCTGACGGGCGCGCAGGGTAACGCATGAGGCTGCGCGGTATCATGCGGCATGGCCAAACTCCTGCTCAACCTGCGCAACGTGCCTGAGGACGAAGCCGACGAAGTGCGCGCCTGGCTCGGCGAAAGCGGCATGGATTTCTACGAGACCCGGCCCAGTCCATGGGGTATTTCCCATGGCGGCATCTGGATGCAGGATGACGGCGACATAGTCCGCGCCAAGGCGCTGATGGCCGACTACCAGGCCGGCCGCCGGCAGCGTGCGCTGGCAGATCAGGCCACGGCACGTGAACACGGCGAGACGGATACCTTTGGCAAGTTGCTGAAGCAGCGGCCCTTGTATGTGGTCGGTGTAATCGCCGCCATGGTCGCCATCGTGGCCTTGACCCTGGCACTGCCTTACCTGTTCCTGCGTTAGCCGAGCGACTTGCGGGCGCCCCGGGTGAACGGGCGCGTGCGCTACCTAAGCTGGCTGCGTG
>JBDSUI010000167.1:0-6320 GCA_039927795.1 Pseudoxanthomonas sp. | reverse complement strand
AAATAGGGACCTCATGACGCGGCCCGCGTCGGGTCCGGGTAGGTTGCTTGAGCGTAACGGCGACGTTGCGCCTAGAGGAATGACTGTCCAAGACAGAACCCGGCTTATCGGCCGGCTCCGCCACTTTTCATTGACCCCATGCGTCAATGAAAGCCCCACAATTTGCTGTGCGAATTGCGGGCCCCAGGCTGTTATCCCCAATGCCACGCCGCTGTCGCGGCGCCCCCTTTACTAAAGGGGTTTTTACTTCGTTCGTTCCTCCGCGGACCTGACGCTCATGGTGCTGTTGTAGGAGCGAAGCGAGTCGCGAAGCTTGCAAACCGTTAGCCAGCATCATTCAGGGCCCCGGCTGTTGCAAATCAATCAGCAGTAGTGGATTGCACAAAGTGCAGGCGCGCGATTCAATCAAGACTTCGCGACTTGCGCTCAAATAAAGTCCCCTTTGTCGCGCCGCTCGTGCAAGCGCCGTCATGCTTCCTGTTGGTCATGCGTCGTTGCGTAGCGTGGTTTGGCCTTCAAATACGCCATTGGGTCCGAAGCGGCGCTCGCCGATGAAGCTGCGGCCTTCGTAGTCGATGGCGATGAGGGTGCTGGCGCGGGTGCCGTAGGTGTCACCGCGGATGAAGGCCGCTGACAGCCGGCGTTCCAGTTCCATGCCCATGCCGGTATCCGGCAGTTCGCTATCTGCTGCAACGCGCTCGTCTGCCAGCGCACTCCAGAGCGAATCAAATGCCTCGCTTCCTGCTTCGGTCCACTGCTGCATGCTCTTGCACAGGCGGCGCGTCTTCGGCCAGCGCATGTCGAATCCCCCATTGGACATGCCGTGGATGCCGGGTGCGATAGCGTGGCACTGCAGACCAGGATGGTTGCCCAGGTACACGCAGGCGTCCGCATCGATAAGCAGCAGATTGAAGGGCGCATAAGCGGCGGCATCCGAGGCCAGCGCCGCAGCGCTGGACAACGCGTCGCGGTGTCCGCGCAGAAATTGCACCGGCAGCTGGCCTCGTGAGGGCTCGGCAGTAACCGCCGGCCGAGCCCGCACATTGGTGACCACGGCACAGCGTCCGTGCGCGTCGGCGCCCACCCAGGTCCCGCCTGATTGCAGATCGCGGCCCGCCTTCAGGCCGGACACCTCCTGCCATGCGGCCAGCGGCGCCGTGGGGCGGGCATGGAATTCGTCACGGTTGCCGGCCAGCACTACCCGCCAGTGGGGGTGGATTTTCCAGGCGACGGCGACCAGGCACATGCGGTTGATTGTCCACGCCGGCGCAAGTGGAGGCCAGCACGGGATTGCAAGCAAGCAACCAATTCCGATTGTTAACGCCCTGTCCACGAGGCTGAATGAGACCTCAATCTCAAAATTTGAGACTAAACAGTATCTTGTGGATAACCTTTGAACAAGTTTCTGAAGTTGCTCGCAAGCCATTGAAGTAAAAGATGATTTATCGCGGTGTTGCCTGTTGACAACCTTTCGGGCGGTGCTAAGGTGGGTGCTAGAGGGAAAACCGGGTTTTGAGTGGTTTTTCGTGGTTCAATTACCGCCTTCAAGCGGGTTTCGTGGGTGTAGACGTTGTGTTCCAGGGCGAGACCGCTATCACAGTCGACGACAAAGGCAGGCTGACGGTTCCCACCGTCTACCGGGAGCTGGTCGCGCGCGAGTGTGGCAATCGACTGGTGATCGCCTACAACCCCTTCGAGCTTGGCTGCCTGTATCTGTACCCGGAGAAGGAATGGCAGCGCGTGCGCGATTCGGTCAACGCGCTGCCCAGCACTCAGCGTGCCCATCGCAACCTGCAGCTGAAGCTGGTGGGCGCGGCCACGCCGGTGGAGCTGGACGGCAACGGCCGCATCAGCATTCCGGTCAGCCATCGCAGCGCGGTGGGGATCGAGAAAAAGGCCGTGCTGCTGGGCATGGGTGACAAATTCGAATTGTGGAGCGAGCAAGCGCATCACGCTCAGATCCGCCAGACCTTGTCTGACGATGATCTGAGCGCGCACATGCTCGAACTGAAGCTGTGACGGACGGTGCCCGGGTGCGCGGCGAAGCGCAGGCCGGCCACCAACCAGCCAAGCATTCGTCGGCGCAGCATCTGCCGGTGATGTTCGAGCAGGTCATGGAAGGGCTGCAGGTACACGAAAACGGAACCTACCTGGATGGCACGTTCGGACGCGGTGGCCATGCGCGCGGCGTTCTGCAAAGACTTGGCCCGGGAGGCCGATTGTTGCTTATGGACAAGGATCCCGAAGCGATCGCACATGCCGCGCAGTGGTTCGGCGGCGATGCGCGCGTGGCGATCCAACGCGGCAGTTTTGCCGAACTGGCGCAGTGGCACGCCACGTCCCCGGGCCTGGATGGCATCCTGCTGGACCTGGGCGTCTCTTCTCCGCAGCTGGACGTGGCCGAACGTGGTTTCAGTTTCGGCAAGGACGGCCCGCTGGATATGCGCATGGATCCGGATAGTGGCGAGAGTGCGGCGCAGTGGATCGCGCGTGCCGATGAAGCCGAGATCGCGGACGTGCTGTGGACTTATGGCGAAGAGCGCCTGAGCCGGCGCATCGCCAAGGCCATCGTAGCCCGGCGCGGCGACAAGCCCTTTACCCGCACGTCCGACCTGGCCGACCTGCTGGGTGCGGTGGTCGGTCGCGGCAAGAGTGCCAGCGGCAAGAAAGAGCTTAATCCGGCCACGCGCAGTTTCCAGGCCATCCGCATCCATATCAACCGCGAACTGGCCGACCTGGAAACCGGGCTGGACGCTGCACTGGCGCAGCTGAAAGTGGGCGGGCGGCTGGCAGTGATCAGCTTCCATTCGCTGGAAGACCGCATCGTCAAGCGCTTCATCGCAAAATACGCCAAGGCACCGCCGGCCAATCGCCGGCTGCCCGAGCTGGAAGTGTTTGTGCCAACGCTCAAAGCCATCGGTGATGCAGTCCGTGCCGAGGCGGGCGAAACCGCCGCCAACCCGCGCGCACGCAGCGCGGTCCTGCGCGTGGCCGAAAAACTGGAGCGCGCCGCATGAGCCGCTTCCTGCTGGGGATGCTGATCCTGGCCTGCATTGGGTCGGCCATCGGGGTGGTGCATGCGCGCCATCGCCATCGCCTGTTGTTCGTAGAGCTGTCGCGGCTGGAGAAGGCCCGCGATGAACTCAATATCGAGTTCGGACGCCTGCAGCTGGAACAGGCCACGGTGGCTGAAAGCAACCGCATCGACCAGATTGCGCGCCTGCGCCTGGGCATGAAATTTCCGGAGGTCGGTGACGTGGTGGTGATACGCCCATGAAGGGTTCGGTGAAGAACGCCCCGTCCAACCGCAGCCGCAACCGCGCGCGCTTCAACCTGCGCGGTCGCGTGCTGCTGGTGGTGTGCGCGCTGGGCCTGTGTTCGATCAGCCTGGTCGGGCGTGCCGCCTATGTGCAACTCGTCAACAGCGATTTCTACCAGCGCGAGGGCAACGAACGCTTCGTGCGCGACATCGAGATCCCCACCTCGCGCGGCATGATCACCGACCGCAATGGCGAACCGGTGGCGGTGTCCTCGCCGGTCGAATCGATCTGGTGCGACCCCCAGGAGCTGCTGAAGACCCCCGATCGTCTGCCGGAACTGGCCAAGGCGCTGGGCGAGCCGCTGGATGTGCTGACCAGTCGCATCAGCCAGCGCGCAGAAAAAGAGTTCTATTACCTCAAGCGCCGCATCAACCCGGACGAGGCCAAGAAGATCCTCGCCCACGGCGTGCCCGGGGTGTATTCCAAGCGCGAGTTCCGCCGCTTTTACCCGCAGGGCGAAGCCATGGCCCATGTGCTGGGTTTCACCAACATCGACGACCGCGGCCAGGAAGGCGTGGAGTTGGCGTTCGACGAATGGCTGCGCGGCAGCCCGGGCGAAAAGAAGGTCATCCGCGACCGCCGCGGCCGCATTGTCGAGAACGTTGACCTGGTCAGGCAGGCCCAGCCGGGCAAGGATCTGACCCTCAGCATCGATCGACGCATCCAGTTCCTGGCCTATCGCGAGCTGCGCAACGCGCTGGTTTCGCACAACGCCAGCAGCGGGTCGGCGGTAGTGCTGGATGTGGCCACCGGCGAAGTGCTGGCCATGGTCAACCTGCCCACCTTCAATCCCAACGCGGTGTCGCTGGGCAAGCCCGATGCGCATCGCAACCGCGCGATCATCGACATGATCGAGCCGGGCTCGACCATCAAGCCGATCACTGCGGCCGCCGCGCTGACCGCAGGCCTGGTGACGCCTACGACGCAGTTCAACACGGCCCCGGGCTGGATGCCGAACGGCAGGTACCGCACCACCGACACGCACAATTACGGTGTGCTCGACGTCACCGGCATCATCCGCAAGAGTTCAAACGTGGGTGCCGCCAAGCTGGCGGCACTGGTGCCGGATCAGCAGTACTACGAGTTCCTGCGCAAGTTCGGCTATGGCAGCAAGACCGGCAGCGGCTTCCCCGGTGAAGCGGCCGGACAGTTTCCGCCGCCTGCGCGCTGGAGCGGCACCACCAAGCAGACCATGTCCTACGGCTATGGCATTTCTGCCACGCCGCTGCAGATCGCCCATGCCTACGCCACTATCGGCAACGGCGGGCGCGCCATCGCACCGACGTTCATCAAGGGCCAGCGCAACGAGTCCACCGAAGTGCTTTCGCCGGAGATCGCCCGGCAGGTGCTGCACATGATGCAGACCGTGACCGAGCCGGGGGGCACGGCGACCCAGGCCGCAATTCTGGGCTACCACGTGGCCGGCAAGACGGGCACCGCGCGCAAGGCCAGCGCGGGCGGCTACTCGCGCGAATACCGCGCCTTCTTCGCCGGGCTGGTGCCCGTGGAAAATCCACGCTTTTCCATGGTCGTGGTGATCGACAACCCGCAGGCCGGTTCCATCTACGGTGGCATCGTGTCGGCGCCGGTGTTCCGCAATGTGATGGAAGGCTCGCTGCGCCTGATGGACGTGCCGCCAGACGACATCGAGACCTGGATCGCCGCGCAGGAAAAGAACGACGCCAAGCTTCGTCCTGCCCAGTCGTTGCCGCGTGCCATTGCCGAAGCACCAGTGGCAGTGGAAGTACGCGCGGCATTGCCTCTGCCGTTGCCTGGTACCGCCCAATGAGGCGCGCCATGGCCCTGGCTGATCTGTTGCCCGACCTGGACGTGCCGCGCGACATCGTGGTGCGCGGACTGGTGCTGGACAGCCGCTTCGTGGAGCCGGGCGATGCGTTCATTGCCATCGCCGGATTTGGTGCGCATGGCCTGGGATTCGTGGAGCAGGCCAAGGCGGCTGGTGCCAGCGTGATCCTGTTCGAACCACCGGCGCCGGCGGATCTGCCTGCGCCTGCCGATGCCATCGCAGTACCGGGGCTGCGCCAGCGCCTGGGTGAAATGGCGGACCAGTTTCACGCGCGTCCTTCGCAAGACATGGAGGTGGTGGGAGTCACCGGCACCAACGGCAAGACCTCCACGGTGCAGTTGCTTGCACAAGCGTGGCACTTGCGTGGCAAGCGCGGCGGCAGTGTCGGCACGCTGGGCGCGGGTCTGTATGGCGCGGTCGTGCCGAACGGATTCACGACCCCACTGGTGCTGCAGACGCACGCGCTGCTTGCCGAGATGCGCGACGCCGGCGCCAAGGCCGTGGCCATGGAAGTTAGCTCGCACGCGCTGGAACAGGGCCGCGTGGACGCCGTGCATTTCGACGTGGCGCTGTTCACCAATCTCACCCGTGACCACCTTGATTACCACGGCGACATGGAAAGCTACGGTGCCGCCAAGGCGCGCCTGTTCGCCTGGCCTGAGCTGAAAACCGCGGTGTTGAACCTGGATGACGCCTTCGGCCGCGAACTGCTGGCCAGGCTTCCCGCGCACGTGCGCGGCATCGGTCTGAGCTCGCGCGGCCAGCCGGCAGCGGATGTTCGCGCCGAGCAGCTACACCTGGATGCCAGCGGAATCACGTTCGAGCTGAAAATAGGTGAGCAGTCACACGCTGTGCAATCCAGCCTGCTGGGGCGCTTCAACGTAGACAATCTGCTGGCCGTTGCCGGTGCCCTGCATGCACTGGGCGAGACGCCAGCCGATATCGCCCGCACGCTGGCGCGGCTGCAGCCCATCCAAGGGCGCATGAACCGGCTGGGTGGGGACGGCAGGCATCCACTGGTCGTCATCGATTATGCGCATACGCCCGACGCCCTGGAGCAGGCCTGGTCCAGCCTGCGTGACCACGCGGCGGGGCGGCTTGTCTGTGTGTTCGGCTGCGGTGGCGAACGCGACGTTGGCAAGCGCCCGCAGATGGCAGCCAGTGCCGAGCGTCTGGCCGATCAGGTCATCGTG
>JBDSUI010000166.1:0-6232 GCA_039927795.1 Pseudoxanthomonas sp. | reverse complement strand
CATGTGGTCTTCGGCCATGCTCAGGCTGGTGGTCGCCTCGTCCCAGTAGCAGCTGCTGTACTTCAGCTGTCGGCCCAGGCATAGCTGGAAGAATTCCGGTGGCAGCTCGTAGTGCTGGCGGTTGGCGGCCTGGGTCTCGACCGCGATCTCGCTGTTGCGCAATCCCTCCAGCCAGGCTTGCTGGCGCTCGAAAACCTCGGCGGTGCCGCCCTTGCGTTCGTCTTTCAGGCGCTGGGCGCATTGCCGACGGATGCCAAGCCGCAGCAGGTTGTCGGGAAGGCGGCCGGACTCGGCAAGGCGGGTGGCAAGGCTTTCCTTTTCGGTTTCGACGATGAACGGTGAAGGCGTGGACATGCAGGCTCCAGGGATGGATCAGTGCTTCGGGGGAAGCGGTACGAACGGACTGGTGGTGCGCTGGTATTGGGCATAGTCCTCACCGCGCGTGCGCAGGGCCTGCGCTTCGGTATAGGGAATGCCGGTGACGCGGTAAAGGAAGGCCAGCATCAGCGCTGGACCGATCAAGCTGACGGCCACCCACACAGCACCCAGGCCGACGGCCAGGAAGACATAGGTGAACCAGTGCAGGAACTCGAAGAAATAATTCGGATGCCGCGAATAGCGCCACAGGCCACTTCGGCAGGTCTTGCCCTTGTTGCTGGGGTCGTTACGGTGCTCGGCCAGCTGGCGATCGGCAGTGCTTTCACCGACTATCGCGACCAGCCAGACCATGACGGCGAGTATCTTCCACACCGTCCATTCGGCCACCGGGTTGTGCGCGGCGATCCAGAACGGCACCGAGAAGAACACCACGAAGCCGGCCTGGGCCTGGAAGAACAGGAAGAAGTTGCCTTGCTTGCCATGCCAGCGCTGGCGCAGGTTGCGGTAACGCCCGTCTTCGTCTTCGCTGAAAACACGCTTCGCCAGATGCAGCGCGAGGCGTGCGCCCCACAGGCCACCCAGCGCGCCTACCAGCACGCGCGACAGCGCCGCACCCGGCAACACCAGCGCGTAGTAGACCGCGGCCAGCGCCATTCCGGCCGACCACAGCACATCGACGATGCCCGCATTGTCGGTCTTGCGTTGCCACAGCCAGCCCCCGGTCATCATCACGGATGCGGCCAGCAATACCCACAGCAAAGGCCAAGCGTTCACTCTGCAACTCCGCTGGACGAGGGAAGGGGGGTTCTCGCGAGGTGCAGCGTGGCATAACTGAATAGCCCCATTGCTGCCCCCCAAAGCGCCGCCAACGGTAACAGCACCGAAGGCAAACAATCTGTGAATTGGACCGCAGCCCAAGTACGCGAGGCGATCCAGTAGGACAGCGGTCCGCCCACTGCACCAAACAGGACGGCCAGCAGCGGCCGGCGGAGGACGTAGGCGAGCGAGTGATTGAAGGTCAGGGCGAAGCCCATCCACAGCGCCAGGATCCAGACCGGGGCGATGCCGGGATGTGGGAGCGGCGAGGCGTAGCGCAACAGACCGCTGGCGGCCATGGTCGTGTCCACCACCAGTCCCACCGGCAAGGCCAGCAGCATCAGGCTCACATCCCCACGGGCGCGGAAGCGCGGCGACAGCTGCAACATGGCAAACAGCATGCAGGCCAGCGGACCCAGCCAGGGCTTTGCATGCGCGGCGCCGCCCACCGCCAGCAACCACAGCAGTTGCGAACCAATGAAATTCAAACCATTGTTCACACCGCTGCCAGCGCGTAGGGATATTGCGCCGGACGCGCCTCCGGACGGGTCAGCCACAGGTGTACATCGCCGATCGAGCGTTCGCGGAAACCGCCTTCGCAGTAGGCCAGGTAGAAATCCCACATGCGCACGAAGCGCGTGTCATAGCCCAGCGCCCTGACCTGCGGAAGTCGCGCATGGAAGCGTTCGCGCCAGGCCTTCAGGGTCAGCGCATAGCTGGGACCGATATCTTCCAGATTGAACAGTCGCAGATCGCTGGCTCGGCCGATGGCACCGGTCATGGCCGACACGCTGGGGATGAAACTGCCGGGGAAGATGAAGCGCTTGATGAAATCGACCGACCTCAAGGCCTGTGCGTAACGGTGGTCTTCGATGGTGATGGCCTGCACCAGCGCCTCGCCGTCGGGCTTGAGCAGGCCGGCGACCTTGGCAAAATAGGTATCCAGGTACTGGTGACCAATGGCTTCTATCATCTCGATCGAGACCAGACGGTCGTATTGGCCGTCCAGGTCGCGGTAGTCCTGCAACAGCACCTGGATGCGGTCGCCCAGTCCGGCTTGCTGGACGCGCTGGCAAGCCAGGTCGTGCTGCTCGCGTGAGATGGTGGTGGTGGTGACATGGCAGCCGTGCTCACGCGCGGCATGCAGTGCGAAACCACCCCAGCCGGTGCCGATCTCGACCACACGATGCTCCGGGCCCAGCCGCAGCTTTGCGCAGATGCGGGCCAGCTTGCGGGTCGATGCGACCTCGAGGCTGTCGGACTCACTCTCGAAGATCGCCGAGGAATACATCAGGTTGTCATCCAGGAACAACTCGAACAGCGGATTGCCCAGGTCATAGTGCGCGGCGATGTTGCGGCGGCTGCCCTGGCGCGTATTGCGGGTCAGCGCGTGCATGGCCTGCATTGCCCAGCCGCCCAGTTTCGCCAGTCCCGAATCCATCGCATCCAGACGCTCGCGATTGCGTACCAGGATGCGCACCAGTGCCACGAGGTCGTCGCAATCCCATAGCCCTTCCATGTAGGCCTCGCCGGCGCCGACGCTGCCATTCAGCGCGGCCATGCGGTAGAAGGCCGGATCATGGATGCGCAGGTGCGCATGCAAGGTGGGGCTGCCGTTGGCGGCGGGCAGGCCGAGGACCCGGGTTTCACCGTATTCCTCGATGACCAAGCGGCAATCGCGCAGCGTGCCCAGTGTTTCCAGCAAGCGCTTGCGCAGGATCTTGTCGACCATCGATGGCGCAAGCGGCTCACTGGCCGCGTCGAGCAGGGGGACAGGGGGACGGTTCATTGCTTGGCGGCTCTCTTGTCAGGATGGTCATGGACGGGATTGCCGCGCAGCCACAGGCGCAGCGCCTGCCAGTGGATGGCGGTCAGCACCTGCAGCGTCATCAGCGGAAAGCGGAGCAGCGTGGCCGCCAGATGCAGCGCGTCGATGGGCTTGCGTTGCAGCACCAGGGTGGCGTCGAACTGGCGGGCGCCGGAGCCGTGAGAGGAATCCGCTGGCAACACCTCCATGTGCACGCGCAGCGCGTCAGCCGGCAGACCGAAACGCCAGGCATAGGAATGTTCCATGGCCATGAATGGCGACACATGCAGACGCTTGTCGAAACGCCAGGCGTGCACGTCACCTCGTGTCGTTGCGTCTGCAACCGGAAGCACATAGGCGTGGCGTTGCTTCCACGGCGTATTTGTGACTTCCGCCACCACGGTCTGCAGCGTGCGGCCGTCTTCAGCAAAACAGTAGTAGAAGCTCACCGGGTTGAAGCACTGACCGAAATAACGCAGATGGGCCAGCATTCGGATCGGCCCACCAGGACGGTCCAGGCCCTGGCTTTCAACGCAGTCGCGCACAGCGGTGTCCAGCGCAATGGCGGGGTCACCCAGGTAGTCGCTGCGGCGGAATTCAGCCACATTGCGACGCCCCACCGACCATAACCAGCGGCGCGCGAACACCTGATCAATCTCGGCCAAGTCCAGGTAGACCAGGAACAGCCGATAGCGGAACGCGTGCGGATGCGGTGCATGGCGGCGATGCCGCACCCAGCCGGTGTACAGGGCGCTGGAGCAGCCAGGAAGGGGCGCAGGCGCTTGTTGTTGTGCGTTGCCGCCCAACCCGGCCACACGGCGCAGCAGGCTCACGGCCACTGCACACCCAGGCCACGTGCGACTTCCACGCTACTGCGCAAGCCGTCTTCGTGGAAGCCAAAGCCCCAGCCTGCGCCCGCAAACCAGGTGTGTCCCACCCCCTGGATTTCATGCTTGCGCGCCTGTGCGGCCACCGAAGCATGATCCTGTTGTGGATGCCGGTAATGCATGCGCTGCAGCACGCGTGCCGGATCAATGGCGGCGCGACGGTTGAGCGTGACGATGAACTGTTCCGGCGCGTCCAGCGACTGCAGTTCATTCATCCAGTAGCTGACACTGCACGGTGCATCGGCGCGCGCAGGCACATGCGCATTCCAGGCCGCCCAGGCACTGCGGCGCCTGGGCAGCACGCGGGTGTCGGTATGCAGGATGGCTTCGTTGTCGCTGTAGCCGATGGCGCCGAGTATTTCCTGCTCCTGCACCGTTGCATCGACCAACAGTGCCAGCGTGTCGTCGGCATGGCAGGCAAGCACCACTTCATCGAAGACCTCGCTGCCTGCCGCACTGGTCACCTTGACCCCTTGCGGCAGGCGATGGATCGAGGTCACCGCCGTTGCCAGGCGCTCCTGCACCGGCCATTGCGCACGCAGAGCCCGCACATACGACTGCGAACCACCACCGACCACACGCCATTGCGGCCGCCCACTCAGTTGCAGCATGTGATGGTTGACCATGAAGCCGACCAGATGCTTCATGGGGAAGTCCAGAATGCCGCGCGAGGGTGACGACCATAGCGCCGAGGCCATCGGCACGATGTGCTGGTCGCGGAACACGTCGGAGTACCGGCGCGACTCCAGGTATTGGCCCAGCGTGGGGCCAGCAGCGGGCTCGGACAGCACGTCGGGCGCTTCGCGGTAGAAGCGCTTCAGGTCAGCCAGCATGCGCCAGAAACGCATGCTCAACAGGTTACCCGGCTGCGCAAACAGGCCGCGCACGCTGCCCGCGTTGTACTCCAGGCCGTTGCCTTCATCGTGCACGGAGAAACTCATCGTGGTCGGTTGCGAGGCCACTCCGATCTCGGCGAACAACTGCGTCAGCAAGGGATAATGCGCTTCGTTGAAAACGATGAAGCCCGAATCCACCGCATAGGTCCTGCCCTGCAGTTCAATGTCATGGGTGTGGGTATGTCCACCCAGGTAGTCGTTGGCTTCGAAAAGGACGACTTCATGCTGGCGTGCCAGCAGCCAGGCCGCACCCATGCCGGAGATACCGGACCCCACCACTGCGATGCGACTCATTCGGAACCACGTGTGCGTCGCGTCAGGCCTGCCGGAACCGGCTTCAGATCGCTGACCAGGCCCAGCCACGACATCGCCTTCAAGCCATACCAGGTGCAGTCGACTTCCCACCAGCGGAAACCCTGGCGCGCCGAGCCCGGGAAATGATGGTGATTGTTGTGCCAGCCTTCGCCAAAGGTGATCAGCGCAAGCATCCAGTTGTTGCGGCTGTCATCGCGCGTGTCGAAGCGGCGGCTGCCGAACACGTGCGCCAGCGAATTGATGGTCACCGTGGCATGGAACAGCACAATAGTGGAGATGAAGAATCCCCAGACCAGCAACTGCGGCCCGTTTGTGCCCAGCGCGGGATGCGCGTGCTGAAGCCAGTTGCCGAGCTGATACAGGCCAACGGCCAGCAACACGGGCAACACGATGTCGAAACGATCCAGCAGACGCAGCTCGGGGAACTTGCGCAGGTCGGGGATTGCATCCCAGTTCGTACGAAAACCGCGCGGGGTCAGGAACCAGCCCATGTGGCTCCACCAGAAACCATGCTGGCGGGGCGAATGCGGGTCGGCCGGTCTATCGGTATGCCGATGATGATGGCGATGATGCGCGGCCCACCACAAGGGACCGCGCTGCACGCAGGTGGCACCGATGGCGGCGAATACGAACTGCACGGCGCGTGAAGTGCGGAACGCCTTGTGAGAGAAATAGCGGTGGTAAAAACCAGTCAGCGCAAACATGCGCAGCGAGTACAAGGCCACTGCCACGCCTGCTGCGAACCACGAGAACCCTACCCAGATTACCGCCAGGCAAGCCAGGTGCATGGCGATGAAGGGCAGGGTCCGTAACCAGTCGATGCGATCAGCATGTTCGTCCAATGGCAGCTCGGCGCTGGTGTCAAACCAGCGCAGCAGCGTGCGCAAGCCCGTGCGCGGCGCACCAGCAAGCAGAGGCGAAAGATGCGCGTTTGAAGCAAGGGGCGTCGATGCAAGCGCCGTGGAAGCAAGCGGCGCAGAGGCAGGCGCCCGCTTGGCGAAAGCGCTAGACGCAAGGGGCGCGGGAGCATGCGGAGAACCGGTCACGGCAAGGAAGCTCGAAGAAGAAAGGCTTCGAGCTATACGTCCAGCCTGTGCTTATGGATGCAGCGGGCGCAACGACACTTCGCCAGG
>JBDSUI010000165.1:0-8957 GCA_039927795.1 Pseudoxanthomonas sp. | reverse complement strand
CCAATGCCCCGCCGACTTCGGCCCGCCCACCGCGCGAGGCGCGTTCCTGGTGGCGCCGGATGGATTCGCGCGGGCTGAGCAGTCGGCCAGTGACAACCAATACATGGCGCAGGCCGGGGCGTTTGATGCGGCCCGCGCGATGGCCCAGCATCGCGACCTGCATCGCGGGCTGGCCGCGGAATTGCCGGTGGTGTGCTTCCCCGGCAACCCGCACACCCCCGACGCCCTGTTTCCCAACAACGTCTTCGCTACCGCACCCGGGCGACTGATCATCGGCCGCATGCGCCACGAGGTACGCCAGCGCGAAGCCGTGCGCGCCGACCTGCGTGGCTTTTTTACCGGCCTGCTGGGTTACCGCGAACTAGACCTGTCTCAACAGTCGCACCCTTGCGAACTGACCGGTGCCCTGGTCATCGACCGCGCCCGTGGCCTGGGCTATTGCGGCCTGTCCGAGCGCTGCGACGAGGCCGGCGCCGCGCTCATGCACGCCGCCTTCGGTCTGCGCGCGACCCTGCTGTTCGACCTGGCACCGGGGGAATACCACACCAACGTGGTCCTGGCCGTGCTGGCCGGGCGCGCGGCCCTGATCGCGCCGGCGGGGTTCGCAGACCCGCGCGTCCCCGAGGCCATTGCCACCTGCTATGGCGACGGCGGCATCCTGCTGTCGGAGGCCGAGCATGCTGCCTTCGCTGGCAACGCCATCGCCCTGGGCGAACACCAGGTGTGGATGAGTGCAGCGGCCGATGCGGCCCTGCGCCCGCAGAGCCGAACTGCCCTGGCCCGCAGCGAATTCAGCGTTCGCAGTGTGGACCTGGACGCAATAGAAGCGGCGGGCGGCTCGCTACGCTGCTGCGTGGCAGAGATTTTTTAATGGTTCAGCAAGCTGAATGTCTGTGGATAAGTTCAGATCGGATTCACCGCTTCAGGCCAGAATCCTAGTACTGACCTCCTGATTAGGCCTATGCGCGTCGGGCTCCCGTTCATTCAGGGAAGCCTAGATCCGTTACGATTCCGTTATGAAAATTACGCGTCATCGTCTGCAGCTCACCCTACTGTTGACCGCTCTTGCCGGGAGCGCCACTGGCGCGTGGGCCCAGCCACCGCGTGGCGAACAGCAACCGACGCAGCAGGAGCCCAGCCCCGTTCTGGAGCCAGCGCTCCACATCATGCCGCCGCGCAATGCCGCCTCGCTGTCGGACTCCGTGCGTCGCGCCCAGCGCGCAACCGGCGGGCAGATACTCGGTGCAGAGCGCGTGCAGTACGACGGCCGCGAGATCAATCGGGTCAAGGTGATGGATGACCGCGGTCGCGTGCGCTTCATGGACGATGACCCGCAGCGTTCACGCGATGCCACCGAACGCCACCGTACCCTGTCTCCTATCGATGAGACGCCCGACAAACGTCAACGTGGCGAGCGTCCGCCACGGCCCTGATTCGCATGAACCTGATTACATTCCAGTCAGCGCGTGCCAAGCCAGTGATCAAGCAAAACTAGCTTTCCACATCCGCTTTCCAATCCGTTCCATCACCGCGGCCCACGGGTCGCACTTGCAAGTTACAGGGAGAGTCCATGCGTATTTTGCTGGTCGAAGATGAAGCCCCCCTCCGCGAAACCCTGGCTGCGCGCCTGAAGCGCGAAGGCTTCGCCGTGGACGCCGCCCAGGATGGTGAAGAAGGTCTTTACATGGGCCGCGAGGTTCCGTTCGATGTGGGCATCATTGATCTTGGACTGCCAAAGATGTCGGGTATGGAATTGATCAAGGCCCTGCGCGACGAAGGCAAGAAGTTCCCGATCCTGATCCTGACTGCGCGCTCCAGCTGGCAGGACAAGGTTGAGGGCCTGAAGCAGGGCGCCGACGATTATCTGGTCAAGCCCTTCCACGTCGAAGAGCTGCTGGCGCGCGTCAATGCGCTGTTGCGCCGCGCCGCCGGCTGGAGCAAGCCGACCCTGGAATGCGGTCCGGTGGCCTTGGATCTGGCTGCGCAGACGGTAAGCGTCCACGGCAGCAACATCGACCTGACCAGCTACGAGTACAAGGTGCTGGAATACCTGATGATGCATGCAGGCGAACTGGTCTCCAAGGCCGACCTGACCGAGCACATCTACCAGCAGGATTTTGACCGTGATTCCAATGTGCTGGAGGTCTTCATTGGCCGACTGCGCAAGAAACTCGACCCGGAAGGCGAATTGAAACCCATCGAAACCGTGCGTGGCCGTGGCTATCGCTTCGCCATTCCGCGCAATCACGAGGGCTGATGCCCGCGCGCAACGCAGACGCTGTAGACAAAAAGCCCGGGCGCGATCCTTTCACAGGGTGGCGCCCGCGTTCTTTGCGTGCCCGTCAATTGCTGGCCGCAAGCCTGGGCCTGATCGCCTTCCTGGCCTTGGCTGGGTACGCGTTGGATCGGGCCTTCGTCAGCACTGCCGAACAGAACCTGCGCCATCGTCTGAAGGGCTACGCGATGTCGTATGCCAACAAGGTCGAATTCGCGCGCGATGGCAGCCTGATCCCGCCGGAGCTGCCCGTGGATCCGCGCTTCAGTCAGCCAGGCAGCGGCCTGTACGCCGAAGTCGTGCTGCCCGGCGCGCGCTGGGGTTCGGATTCCACCCTGGGCCCGGTGCTGGAAGAAGCCGGCATGCTGCGACCGTTGCAGGAGGATTTCCACGGCCCGGTGCCGATGACCCTGATCGACGGCAATGAAGGTGAGGTCTACCGGTTCGGCCTGGGCACGATCTACGGCAATCGCGGGCCGGAGGCCGAGTTCCCGTATTCCATCTACATCTCTGAAGATTCACGCGTGCTTGGTTCGCAGCTGCGCACGTTTCGCGGCGCGCTGTGGGCGTATCTGGGAATGGCCGGGCTGTTCCTGCTCTTGTTGCAGGTGCTGGTGCTCAACTGGAGCCTGCGTCCACTGCAGCGCGTGATCAATGAATTGACCCGCGTACAGCGCGGCCAGGCCAGTCGCATGACCGAGCGCCACCCGCGCGAGCTGGAACCGCTGACTGAAAGCATCAACGCCTTCATCGAAAGCGAACGCGAAAACCTGGACCGCCAGCGCAATACGCTGGCCGACCTGGCCCACAGCCTGAAGACGCCCTTGGCGGTATTGCGTGCGCAACTGGATGACGGCGTGCATGCCATCGCCCTGCGCGATGAACTGGATACGCAGCTCAAGCGTATGAACAACCTGGTGTCCTACCAGCTGGCGCGCGCGGCTTCCAGCGGCCACGCCCTGTTTGCGGCACCGGTACCGATTGAATCCAATGCCGAAGAGATCGTGCGCGGGCTTGAAAAGGTCTACGCGACCAAGGGCGTGATCTGTGAGTTCGAGATTGATCCGACCGCGCGCTTCCATGGCGAACCCGGCGACCTGCAGGAGCTGCTGGGTAACCTGCTTGAGAATGCGTTCAAGTGGGCACGCTCACGCGTGCTGCTGACGGCCACGCCAACGGTCACCGAGGGCAACCGTCGCGCCGGCTTGTTGCTGGTAGTGGAGGATGACGGTCCCGGCATCGCCGAGGAAGATGTGGCGCACGTCTTGCAGCGTGGGGTGCGCGGTGACGAACGCGTGCAGGGCCATGGTATTGGCCTGGCTATCGTGCAGGATCTGGTGCGCGGCTATCGTGGCGAACTGCACGTGTTGCGTTCCGCGGAAATGGGCGGCGCACGTGTCGAGGTGACCTTGCCCCAGGGCTTGTAGTGCGGGGTCTGGGTGGGAGCGGAGCGGACTGGTCGTAGGTTTCTGGCTTCGGGAAGGTGGCGGTCGCCGCTTATGCAGCTCCTACGGCAGCTCGTTCAACAACGCAGCAGCGGCTGGGCCGTAGAAGCGTTGCAGGTGCACGGCCACCGCGGGCAGTTCGCCCTGCAGCAGGGCTGGGGCGGAAAAATGCAGCTCGCTGGTGACGGCGAAAAACTCCTCCGGAGATTCGGCGGCATAAGGATCCACGGCGGTGACTTCGCCACGTTCAACACGTGCGCAGAACCCATCAAAACTTCGCTGGAAGTCGGCCGCCCACAGTCGCTGCCAGGCACGCGGCAACGGCGGCGTGCCGTCCATGGCACCGTCCAGTGCGTCGAGCTTGTGGGCCATTTCGTGCACCGCCACGCAGAAGCCTGCGTTGGGATCGGCCAGGTCGGCCTGCACGTCGGCCCACGACAGGATCAGCGGCCCGGCACCCCAGGATTCGCCAATCAGTTCGTCCTCGTATTCGTGCAGCACACCGGCGGCATCCACATGGCTGCGTTGCACGCGGAAGGCGTCGGGATAGACCAGCATCTGCGACCAGCCGCGCAGGCCGCTGGCCCCGAATTCAAGCAGTGGCAGGCAGCACAGCGCGGCCAGTTGCACGCGATCCTGCGCATCCAGTAACAGGCCAGCTAGCGGAGTGATGGTCTTCTCCTGCAGAAATTGCGCGGCCAGCCGCTGCAGCCGCGCGTCTTGCTGCGGATCCAATGTGTTCAAAAACGGGGTAGCGCGGCGGACTTCGGCCCACACGCCGGCATCGGGGGCTGTGGGCAGGCGCCTGGCCCAGCCAAACCACGATCTGATCAGCGAAACATCCCGGGCAGGAAGCTGTGCCATCTGGCGCCGCGTGAACGTGGCAGGGCATCGTCGCTACCTCCGCCGGTCACGGTGCTGGAAGACGCCGGTCGCGCGTATTTGCTGCGGGTCGTGGCGGCCTTGGACCGGACGGTGGTTATCTGGTCGCCGCTGTCGCGGGCGACGGTCTCGGTCTCCTGGCAGGCGCCAGGGTTCGCCAATGCTGCTGGTCCGTGCTGGGCCATGGCGTGTGCACTGGCGCAGACCAGCAGCAGGGCAACGCTGAGACGCAACATGGGAAAGTCCTGTGCGGGCGGAATCGGGGGGACTATAACGCGGGCGCGCGCGCGGCGCCTGTGCCAACGCCGGCTGTCGATGATGCTGTTGCGGCGCGTCATGGCGCGGCCGGCAGTTCATGCAGACTCCGGTCAATGGAACACACGGCCGAACTGTCCCTGACCGCGCCCACGCTGCGCCGCGCCCTGATTGCCGGCGCGCGCCGGGTCATCGCCAGCCGTGACCTCCTGAACCGAATCAATGTGTTCCCGGTGGCCGATGGTGACACCGGCAACAACCTGGCTTCCACCCTGGGCAGCGTGCTGCATGGCGCGCTCAGCAGGCGCAGCGGCCACGCCGGCGAGCTACTGACGCGAGTTGGCGAGGATGCCATCGACGGCGCACGCGGCAATTCCGGCGCCATCCTCGCCCAGTTCCTGCATGGGCTGGCCGGGCAGGTGACGTTACTGCCGTCACTTGACGCGGTGTCGCTGGCCGCCGCGGTTCGTCATGGCGCGGCGTCGGCACGGCTGGCCCTGGCCAAGCCGGTGGAAGGCACCATCGTCAGCGTCATCTCCGCCTTCGCCGAGGAGCTCGAGAAACAGAGCGCTGAAGGGTCGGGGCGGGGCGCGCGGGAGGGCTTCGCGCGGGCACTGGTGCGGGCGCGGCGAGCGCTTGCCGAAACTCCCAGGCAGCTCGCAGTGCTGGAGAGAGCGGGCGTGGTGGATGCCGGCGCCCAGGGGTTCGTTGACCTGCTGGAAGGGATTGCCGAATTCGTGGACGGCGGCCCGCGCGCGATCCGGCTGCGTGGCCACAGTGCCGCAGCGGTAAACGAGATGCGCCAGCCGATCCTGCACGAGCATCAGGTCGATCCACTGCGGCGCTGGTGCAGCGAATGCCTGGTACTGGGCGACGACCTGGACCGTCAGCGTCTGCGTCTGGCACTGGAAGCCTGCGATGCTGATTCCATCGTCATCGCCGGTGGCGGCAGCCGCCTGCGCGTGCATGCGCATGCAGCCCACCCGCAGGCCGTGTTCGATGCCTGCGCCGCGGTGGGACGGGTCCAGGCCATGAAGGCCGACGACATGCTGCGTCAGCAGCGCAGCGCTGCATCTGGCCTGCACGTGGCCATCGTCACCGATAGCGCTGCAGATCTGCCGCCGGAAATCGCCGAGCGCCATGCCATCGGCGTGGTGCCCGCGCGGGTCGACCTGGACGGTCGCGACTACCTGGACAAGACCGGACTGTCCACCCAGGCGTTTTACCGGCGCATGGCCGCATCGCAGCAGCTGCCGCGCACCAGCCAGCCACCGCCGGGTGACTTCATGCGCCAGTTCGAACTGGCCTTGGCCCATCACCCGCAAGTGCTCTATGTCGGGCTGTCGCGCGCGGTTTCCGGCACCCTGCAGGCGGGCGAGCATGCCGCCGCCCGCACCAGTGGCGAGCGGGTACGCGTGTTCGACAGTTTCAACGCCGCCAGCGGTCAGGCGCTGCTGGTCTGGCGCGCCGCGGAAATGGCCCAGACCGGCGCCGACGCCAGCGAAATTCTGGCCGAGCTTGAACAGTTGCGGCCGCAAACTCGGCTGTGGGCGATCACCCGTGATATCAGCCACGTGGTGCGCGGTGGACGCATCCCGGCCTGGGCCGCCCCGCTGGCCCGGCTGACTGCACTGACTCCACTGGCCAAAATGCGCGCGGACGGCAGGCTGCAAATCTGCGGGGTGTTGTTCGCCCGCAAGCGCGCGCCGGAAGTCTTCGCACGGCGGGTGGCGCGCAAACTTCCCCGCCACGGGCGCTGGCGCGTGATCGTCGGCCACTGTGATGCCGCCAGCGAAGGCGCACGCCTGCTGGCCGCGCTGCACACGCGCCTGCAGATAAGCGAATCTTTCCTGGTGGAAACCGGGGCGGCGATCGGTGCGCATGCAGGTCATGGCGCCTTGCTGGTGGCCGTGCAGCCCGCGCCGGCGTCCTGACCCTGGCGCGCTCTGCCGCATAATTGCCGCCATGCCCGCACTCGCCGTCTCCGTTCTGCTGATACTCGCTGCCTACCTGCTGGGCTCGCTCTCGGGCAGCCTGCTGCTGGGGAAACTGCGCGGCGTCGATATCCGCCTGCACGGCAGTGGCAACGCAGGCGGCACCAACGCATTGCGCACCCAGGGCTGGAAGTTTGCCTTGGGCGTGGCGCTGATCGACGTGGGCAAGGGCGCGCTGGCGACGTGGCTGGGATTGCGACTGGGGCCGGCCGGGGGTGCGCTGCCGGCCGGAATACTGGGTTATTGCTGCGCGATCGCAGCCACACTGGGGCATATATGGCCGCTCTGGCATGGCTTCCGCGGTGGCAAGGGCGTGGGCACGCTGCTGGGCAGTCTGCTGCTGCTGTGGCCGTTGGCGGTGCCGTGGATGTTGGCCGCGTGGTTGCTGGTGCTGTTGGCCAGCGGCTATGTCGGGCTGGCGTCGGTCGTCGCAGTGGCTTGCCTGCTGCCGCTGGCCTGGCTGACCGACACCAACAGCGCCTGCCGCGCGTTCGCATGCCTGGCTTCTCTACTGGTTCTTTTCACTCATCGCGGCAACCTGCAGCGCCTGCGCGCCGGTTCCGAATCGCGTTTTGAACGCGTGCGCCTGTTGCGGCGGCGCGCATGAGCAGCGAGCGTGACGTGCTGCAGCGGCTGATGGTTGGCCCGGTGTCCGGCGACGTGCTGGCGCAGGAGGCGGGCCTGACCCGCGCGGCAGTGTGGAAGCGGATCGAGGCGCTGCGCGAAGCCGGCGTGGAAATAGACGCCCAGCCCGGCCGCGGCTACCGCTTGCGGCACGTGCCTGAACTACTGGATAGCGCAGCGATGCTCGAAACAATGCCAGCGCACGTGCGTGCCGGCATCGCCTCGCTTGAGCTGGCCTGGTCGCTGGACTCGACCAACAGCGAACTCCTGCGCCGCGACACGCCCCAGCATGGCCTGGCCGTGCTGCTGGCGGAACGCCAGACCGGCGGCCGCGGCCGTCGCGGCAAACGCTGGGCTTCGCCACTGGCCGCGCATCTGTATCTGTCGGTCTCGCGTCGCTTCAGTGGCGGGCTGGCGCGACTGGGCGGGCTGAGCCTGGTGGCGGGCGTGGCGGCGGCCGAAGCCCTGCATGTCTGCGGCTACCACGGGGTGCGCCTGAAATGGCCGAACGACCTGCTGCTGCAAGGACGCAAGCTGGGTGGCCTGCTGGTGGAAGGTGGCGGCGAGCACGCCGGACCGGTGCGCGCGGTGATCGGCATCGGGCTCAACATACGCATGCCCGAAAGTGCCGCAGCGGCCATTGACCAACCGTGGATCGACCTGCAGCAGGTGTCCGCGAACACTCCGTCGCGCAACCACATCGCCGCCGCATTGCTGTCGCAGCTGGTGTCGACGCTGGCCGAGTTCGACCGCGAAGGCCTGGCCCCATTCCGCGCGCGCTACGCCGCACTGGATGCGCTGGCCGGGCAGCAGGTGGCAGTGCATCTGGGTGAGGAAACCCTGGAAGGCACGGCGCTTGGCCTGGCCGAGGATGGAGCCTTGCGTGTGTGCATCAGCGGCAACGAGCGTCTGTTCCACGCCGGCGAAGTCAGCGTGAGGGCGCAATGACCGAGTGGCTGTTTGACCTGGGCAATACCCGGCTGAAGTGCGCGCCCCTGCGGGCCGATGGCAGCGTAGGTACGGTGATGGCCCTGGCCCACGACGCCGATGATTTCCTGCAGGCCTTGGACGCGGCGGTCCCCGTGGGCGCTGTCTCCGCCAGCCTGGCCAGCGTGGCCTCGCCGGCATTGACCCTGCGCGTAGTCGAGATGCTGAGCGCCCGTTTCCATCGCCTGTCGCTGGCTCGCAGCGTCTCGCACCTGGCCGGCGTTCGCATTGCCTATGCCGATCCGGCGCGGCTGGGGGTCGACCGCTTCCTTGCCCTGGTTGCGGCCCATGCGCGCGGGCCACAGGGCTGGCTGGTGGTCGGCGTAGGCACGGCATTGACGGTCGACCTGATCGGCGCGAACGGCCACCACCACGGCGGGCGCATTGGACCCTCACCCGCGCTGATGCGCCGCGCGCTGCATGTCGCGGCGGCGCATTTGCCCGAACACGGCGGCGTGTACAGGGAGTTCGCCACCGACACCACCGACGCACTGG
>JBDSUI010000164.1:0-3010 GCA_039927795.1 Pseudoxanthomonas sp. | reverse complement strand
TTCAGCAGGATGCCGGCATCGATCTGCTCGGCCCCGGCACCTTCGATAAGTTCGTTGAGAAAGCGGCTGACCTGGCGCGCGTTGCGGCTGACCTCGGTCATGCCTTTCTTGGCGTTGTCCAGTTCCTCGATGACCTGCATCGGCAGGAATACATCGTGTTCCTTGAACTTGAACAGCGCAGTGGGGTCGTGCATCAGCACATTGGTATCCAGCACGTAGATGCGCTTGCTTCGGGTCATCTAGACAGCCTCGCAGGGGGTGGGGTGTGGATAGGGGTGTGGCAGTAGCGCGGGATGTGACAAGCAACAGAAAACAGTCGAACAGCAGCAGACCACCGCGTCCCGCTGGGCGGGGCAGTGGCGTTGTGGAATCGGGAGTCGGTCACTGGCGGCTTGCAACCTGCAGGGCGTGCAGTACGGCTTCGGCGTGGCCGGAGACTTTTACGCCGCGCCATTCCTGCGCAATGCGGCCATCGGGGGCAATGAGGAAGGTGCTGCGGACCACGCCCAGCACCTTGCGCCCGTACATGTTCTTCTCGTGGATCACGTCAAAGGCGCGGCACAGGGCTTCGTCGGCATCGCTGACCAGCGGGAAACTGAAGCCCTGCCTGGCACAGAAATTATCGTGCGACTTCACCGAGTCGCGGGAAACCCCCAGTACGCTGGCATTGAGTTTCCGGAACTCCGGCAGCAGCGCATTGAAGTCCAGGCCTTCGGTGGTGCAGCCCGGCGTGCTGTCCTTGGGGTAGAAATACAGCACCAGCCACTGACCGGCGTAGTCGGAGAGTGTGGCGCTTGCGCCGCCGGACAATGCCAGCGGAAGCGTCAGCGTGGTCTTGCTCAGGGCCGTGCCGGTGGCGGTCATCAGCTCAGAACTTCATCGGGTCCATGATCGCGTCCAGGTTCAAGTGGTCGCAGAATTCCAGGAAATCATCGCGCAGCGCGGCGATATGCATATCGGCCGGTATGCCGATGGTGACCTGCGCCGAGAACAATTCCGCGCCGGTTTGCATGGCCCGGTAGCGCGTGCTCTGCAGGTTCTCGATGGTGATGCCCTGGCGGTCGAAGAAGTCGGCCAGCTGGAACAGGATGCCGGGTTTGTCGGCGGCCACCACTTCCACGATGTACGGCAGCAGGTTGGATTGCACGACCTTGGCGCCGGTGCGGTACCAGACCAGTTTCAGGCCCTCTTCGCGCTCCAGCCGGGTCATCATGGCTTCCAGCTTGGCCACCGCATCCCAGGAACCGGTGGCCAGCGCGGTCACCGACACGTCGCGGCCCACGGTGGACAGGCGCGCATCGACCAGGTTGCAGCCACTGTCGGCAATCCGGCGGGTCACCGACAGCAGCGGCGACTCCGGATGCGTCGTATAGGCGTTGATCAGGAGGTGGTTTTCGTTCGGCGACGGCCGAGCGGTTGAATCGGTCAAAGGAGCTTCCGGCATCACTTCTTGTCTGAATGGCGACAGGGCAGGTGCCCGGTGCATGGCCCAGCATACTTGCCCGCGCTTTCCAGCCGCAAGTAACATCGCAGGGTGCGTGGCGTTCCGCGCGACCTCCCTACGAAGGCAACCGCTTGTCTCTTTCCGGCTGTATAACTGCGCTTGCGACACCCTTCATGCCCACCGGTGAGCTGGATCTTGACGCGTGGAAACGCCTGCTTGTCCAGCAGCTTGCCGGCGACATCCAGGGCGTGGTGGTGGCCGGCTCCACGGGCGAAGCGGCAGCGTTGAGCGATGAGGAATACGACCTGCTGCTGAAGACGGCTGTTGCGCAAGTGGCAGGCCGGATCCCGGTACTTGCCGGCACCGGTCACATGAACACGGCCAAGACCATCGTCCAGACCCGCCGCGCCGCAGCAGGTGGCGCGGATTTCGCGCTGGTGGTCACGCCCCCCTACGTACGTCCGACCCAGGCCGGGCTTATTGCCCACTACCGCGCCGTAGCCAATGAAGGCGGACTGCCGGTGGTGCTTTACAACGTACCAGGTCGAACCGGTTGCGACCTGCTGCCGGAAACCGTGGCCGAACTGGTGTCACACCCGGCCATCATCGGGATCAAGGAAGCACGCCCCGAACCGGAACGCATGACCGCGCTGCTGGCGCTGCGCAGCGACTCTTTCGCGATTTTCACTGGCGATGATCCCACCGCCTCGCGGGCCATGCTGGCGGGTGCCGATGGCCTGATTTCGGTCGGTTCCAATGTATTGCCGCATTCGTTCCGTCAACTATGCGACCTTGCGCGCCGCCAGGACGCCACCGCGGCCGCCCGCCTGGATGCGCAGTTGCAGGCCTTCCATGCGTTTTTTGGCGTGGAGTCCAACCCCATCCCGGTCAAGGCGCTGCTGCAGCGACTGGGCTATGGTGCCGGGCTGCGCTTGCCTCTGCTGCCGCTTTCGGCCCTGCATGCCTCCGAGGCAGACCGTCTGCACGCCGTGGCCGTGGCCCTAGAACAACAATCCAGCCGCGAATCGATCGCGGCCTGATTCCCCTTTTTTTCAGGAGATTACCCAATGCGTTCCATGTCCCCGTATTTGCGCCCCGTCGCCCTTGCCGCACTGGCCTTCGCCGTGCTTGGCGTTTCCGGCTGCAAGTGGTTCCGCAAGGGCAACCCCGACTACGCGATGAGCGCCGAGACCCGTCCGTTGGAAGTGCCGCCGGACCTCACCCTGCCCAACACCGCCGCCGCCATGAAACTGCCACAGACCGGCGCCCAGGCTTCGCCGCAGGGCGCGGTCAGTTCGTCTACCGGCTTCAATGTGGCGGGTCCGCGCGACGAAGTGTTCGCCAAGGTCGGCCTGGCCCTGGAAGGCATCGATGGCCTGACCATCGCCAGCCGCGCCCAGTTGCTGGGCAGCTATGACGTGAGCTACGAGGGCGCCAGCTTTCTGGTTCGCGTAGTCGCCGTGGAAGCCGGTACCTATGTCTCGGCCGTGGACCCGCGTGGTCTGCCAGCGGCCGGCCCGGCCCCGAAGCTGATTGCCGCGTTGAAGGCAAAGCTGGGCAGCTGAA
>JBDSUI010000163.1:0-3919 GCA_039927795.1 Pseudoxanthomonas sp. | reverse complement strand
AGGTCGCGCAGCAACGAAGCATCGAAATCACGGCCGGCGAACTCCGCCGACAGCTGCTGCGTGTCCACGCAGCACAATGCCGCCTTCAATCCGCCCGCCTGCATCTCTCGCGCCAGGACGGCGGTATTGCTGCCGAAAAGCGGCGTCTGCACGCTCCAGCCATGCGCTGCGCACAGCGTCACCCGATAGTCACGAATGTCCTGCAGGAACAGGTCGCCGAACGCAATTACGCACACGCCGGGCCAGCGTTGGCTTGCCTGTCGCAATCCGCCGGCGAATGCATTCTCATATACGGCGTTATCGCAGGCCGGTGGAATCAGCACCTCGATCAGCGGCAGGCCGGTGGCTGCGGCCTGTGCATGCAGGACCGTGCGGCGGATGCCTTGCATTGCAATGCGTTCGGAGCCACGGGTGACCGTGGTGATAAGTGCGACCACTTCGATACCGGACTGCCGTAACCGGTGCAGCGTCCACGCCGCATCCTTGCCACCACTCCACGACAGCAGCACCGCCTTGCTCATGGACGTCAATCAGGCGTTGGACACGTCGCGCAGTTCCCACGCATTACCGGCAAGCAGGCGCAGGCGATGCTTGAACACGCTGCCGGGCAGCGTAGTGATCGCAATCAGGTCGATCTGCAGGTTGTGCTGCTCGCCGGTCACGGTGGCTGACGGGTCGCTGGCGCCCAGGGCCGTGTCGACGGCGTCGGGATCGTCCTGGGCCAGCCGCCAGCGCTGGAAGAATCCATCGCTGCGCAGCGCGTCCTGCAGTTGCGCGGCGAACTCCGCAGCGCCGTGTGCGGTAAAAGCGAACGCAGCATCGCTGCCGCGCGCCTGCTCCGGATTCTTCAGGCTGATGTAATAACGGATGGCCATGGGTGTCCCTTGCAGAAGTTGCCCCAGCCTAGCGAGTGGGCGTTAGAGGTGCGTTAGGAAGTCACGAACTTGTGCGGTTCGGCAGCAAACGCGACGACCACCGCGCCCTTGCCGACGTTGACCATGCCGGTCAGACTCATCACGCTTTCAAATACTTCCACGTTATTGCTGGCGCAGATTTCGCGCAGGCGCTGGTAGCCCGGCAATGCGCGCAGTTCACCCAGTTCGCCGCCATAGCTCATGCACACGGTGGGGGTCAGCAGACCGGCGATGACCCGGTTGCCGGCGAACTTGAACATCTGCTCCACGGCGTTCTCGAAACCCTTGAGCTTGGCCACCGGCTCGGTCTTGCCGGCATGGCCGTGCAGCACCGGCTTGATGTCCAGCGCGCTGCCCAGCGCCGCACCCAGGAAGCTGACACTGCGGTCGCCCTTGGTGCGGGCGCGGGCGCGCAGGTAATACAGGTCGCGCGGGATCATGTAGCCATGCGAGTTGGCAGCCAGATATTCCAGCTTGGTGCGGATGTGCTGAACGTTTTCGCCGGCAGCACGCATGCGCACGGCTTCCACCGCAGTGATGCCTTGCGCGGCAAACAGGGTCTGGGTGTCGATCACGCGTAGCGCAAAGGGCGAATTGTGCCCGGCGGCCTGGCGTACCGGCTTGTAGTCGTTGAGGATCGCGAAACTGGCCTGCATCGCGTTCTCGTGGATCGGGCTGCGGGTCTTGGTGATGGTCATGCAGTAGACATGGTCGTAGTCGATCACCAGGCGGGTCAGGAAGAGGTCGCGGATCTGCGCGACGGTAAACGGGATCGTCTCTGCTTCATGCCCGCGTTCGGCCACGTGGGCATGCAGGAAGCTCAGCGTTGCTTCCTCGTCGCGATGGTCGGCCAGTACCGCATCGCCAATGCGGACTGTGATCGGCAGCACCACGATGTCGTTCTTCTGGATGAAGTCCTGCGGCAAGTCGCACGCCGAGTCCACCACTATTCCAATGCGCATAAGGCCCCTCCCGGCATCATCGCGATGAGCGCGCAACGTAACGCAGAATTGCTACGCGGCTCGCTTAAAAAATGTGAACTAATCCACCTTATCGCGATCCGGCACGGCAAACCAGTCCCGTCCCTGTTTCCCCGCGGTGGTCGCTGTCGCCACCGAATCGGGTGGCGACAGCGATGCGCTACAGGCGGTTGCGCCCAGTGCAGAAGCCTTCAATTTGTGATGCAAGTCACGGGTTGAGCGATTGCGCAGCTTGTCATGGGGCTTTGTTCAGGTAGACACTGGCTGCCTAGGCAGGGAGCGAAATGATCAGGCAGTTGCTGTGGGCGGCTGTGGTGTGCGTGGTGGCCTGGTCCCCTGCCGGCGCGCAGGAGCACGGCATCCTGCGTATTGATCCACTGCCTTCTACCGGGGCGCAGGCCGCCCAGAGCGCCGGCATCTTCTCCGGGCGCGATTTCAGCCGGAACCCGTCCAGGCCGTCGGTGTTGGGCAATGGCCGTTGGCGAGTGCAGCCGGCGGCTGGCATCGAGCAGCCGCTGCTGCTGGTCTACCACCCCTACAGCGCCCGGGTCACCGTACAGGGTGCTGCCGGAACGACGCCGAGCTCGCAGACACTGTTCGACCGCGAGCTCGATCCGCAGTATTCGCGCCACGCGCTGGTGTTTCCACTGGCTGGCAGCGAAGCGGTGGAAGTAAGCGTGCAGGGCGCGCGTTATCCGCTGCAGGTGGCGGTCCTGCCGCGCGCGCGCCACATTGCCCAGGACCTGACCCAGGTGCGCGTGTTGCAGTTGTCGGTGGGCGTACTGGTAGGTGTTTCGCTGACCGTGCTGCTGTTCTGGGCCATGCTGAGGGAGCGCGTGTACCTGCTGTACGCGGCCAGCATGGCCTTGCAACTGCTTTTCCTGCTGTGTTCCTACGGCGAGGCCTACGCGCTGCCGGTACTGGGCGAGCTGGCGGTATTCGGCGCGCCCGGGGTCTGGTTTGTCGCTACCGTATCGACGATGGTGGCGGTGTACATGCTGCTGGACTATGCCGGTTTGCGCACGCGGGTACCCCGGTTGAGCAAGGCCATGCTCTGGCTGGGCGCCTACATTCCGGCCGGGCTGCTGCTGTTGCTGGTGCTGCCATGGCCCGCCAGCAAGGACTGGTTTCCGAATGTGGGCAACTTGCTGTTCCTGCTGACCAATACGCTGGCCATCCTGGCGCTGCTGGTGGCCTGGCGACGCGGTGGCCGGCACGCCGGATTCGTGATGATCGCCTGGGTGCCGCTGGTGTTTTTCAGCACCGCCCGCGCGCTGCAATTGAGCATGGGCGTTCCCATCGAGTCCTGGCTGCAGTTCGGCTTGCCGCTGGTGATCGCCTTCAGCGCGGTGGTACTGGCGCTTGGCCTGGCCGATCGCATGCTTACTTTTCGGCAGGAACGCGATACCGCGCAGGAACACGCCGAACGCGACTGGCTGACCGGCGTCATGAACCGTGGCGGCATTGAACACCGTCTGGACTGGGCCGTCCTCAACACGCGTCGCGAGGGCTTGCCACTATCACTGCTGTTCCTGGACCTGGACGACTTCAAGCGCGTCAACGACCGTTTCGGTCACGCGGTGGGCGACAGTTGCCTGCGCGCAGTGGTGCGGGTAATCAGCGCCGAGCTGCAGTATGGCGACCAGCTGGGCCGACTGGGCGGCGAAGAATTCGTAGTGGGCCTGCCGGGTTCGGACAGCGGTCGCGCGGTTGCCCTGGCCGAACACCTGCGCGGCAGGATAGAGGTGGAATGTCGGCAGGTGGACGGCGTGCCGGTAGGGGTCACGGTGAGTATCGGCGTGGCGCAGTGTGATGGCAGCGATAACGTGGCCGCCCTGGTCAAGCGGGCAGACAAGGCGATGTATCTGGCCAAGCATGGCGGCCGCAATCGCGTCGCCCTGCTCGCAGTCACCACGGACGGCGCAACCGCCTGAGTACAGCACTTTTACTGGTGCAAGATCCGTTGACGCGCACGATCCGTCCGCGAGCAGCATCCTTTCACGCTGCGGGAGCGGTCGCGACCCG
>JBDSUI010000162.1:0-4734 GCA_039927795.1 Pseudoxanthomonas sp. | reverse complement strand
CGCTGAATTCGGCAGTGTTTTCCGATGGCAGTTTCGTGTTCATTCCCGCCGGCGTGCGTTGCCCCATGGAGCTGAGCACCTACTTCCGCATCAACGCCGGCCATACCGGCCAGTTCGAGCGCACCCTCATCATTGCCGAAGACCGCAGCCACGTGTCCTATCTGGAAGGCTGCACCGCGCCCATGCGCGACGAGAATCAGCTGCACGCCGCGGTGGTGGAACTGGTGGCGCTGGAAGATGCGGAGATCAAATACTCCACCGTGCAGAACTGGTACCCCGGCGACGAAAATGGTGTTGGCGGCATCTACAACTTTGTCACCAAGCGCGCCGAATGCCGTGGTGCACGCAGCAAGGTCAGCTGGACGCAGGTGGAAACCGGGTCGGCGATCACCTGGAAATACCCGAGCTGTGTGTTGCTGGGCGATCACTCCAGCGGCGAGTTCTATTCCGTAGCCCTGACCCACCACCGGCAGCAAGCCGACACCGGCACCAAGATGATCCACATCGGCAAGCACACCAAGTCCAAGATCATCAGCAAGGGCATCAGCGCAGGCCATGGCCAGAACAGTTATCGCGGGCTGGTGAAAGTTGCCAGTTCGGCTGCAGGTGCGCGCAATTACACCCAGTGCGACAGCCTGCTGATCGGCAAGCAATGCGGCGCGCATACGTTCCCGTATATCGAAGTGAAGCACCCCGATGCCATCGTCGAGCACGAGGCCACCACTTCCAAGATATCCGACGACCAGATGTTCTATTGCCGCGCCCGTGGCATCAGCCAGGAGGACGCGGTGAGCCTGATCGTCGATGGCTTCTGCAAGCAGGTCTTCCGCGAGCTGCCCATGGAGTTCGCGGTCGAAGCCAAGAAGCTGCTGGAAGTGAGCCTGGAAGGATCGGTTGGCTGATCAGCGCCCGATAGGTCTCCCGCATGACGCAGTGCGCGTTTGACCTGATGGCAGGCGCTCCTACAAGAACAAGAACCCTGGAAACTCAAATGCTTAAAATTGAAAACCTCCACGCCCGCGTCGCCGGCAAGGAAATCCTGAAAGGTCTTTCGCTGGAAGTGAAAGCAGGCGAAGTGCATGCCTTGATGGGCCCCAACGGCGCCGGCAAGTCCACCCTGGGCAACATTCTTTCAGGGCGCGACGGCTATGAGGTCACCGAAGGCTCGGTGACATACCAGGGCAGCAACCTGCTGGAGTTGTCACCTGAAGAACGGGCCGCTGCGGGCGTATTTCTGGCCTTCCAGTACCCGGTAGAGATTCCTGGAGTGAACAACACCTACTTCCTGCGCGCCGCCCTGAATGCACAGCGCAAGGCGCGTGGCGAGACTGAAATGGATTCCATGCAGTTCCTCAAGCTGGTGCGCCAGAAGCTGGCCGTGCTGCATCTGAAGGATGAGCTGCTGCATCGCGGTGTCAACGAAGGTTTCAGTGGCGGCGAGAAAAAGCGCAACGAGATCTTCCAGCTTGCCGTACTGGAACCAAAGCTGGCCATCCTGGACGAAACCGACAGCGGCCTGGATATCGATGCCATGAAGAACGTGGCCGACGGCGTCAACTCATTGCGCGCCCCCGATCGCGCATTCCTGGTCATCACCCACTACCAGCGCCTGCTCGACTACATCAAGCCGGACGTGGTGCACGTGCTGTCAGATGGTCGCATCGTGGAAAGCGGCGGTCCGGAGTTGGCGCTGGAACTTGAAGCGCATGGTTATACCTGGTTGAAAGACCGGGTCACACCGGAGAAGGCGGCCTGATGAGCGCATTGCTCGACTCACTTGCCGACGGCTTCCAGGGCAGTCCTGCCCGGCGCGCGGCGCTGGATGAAGTCCTGCGCGACGGCCTGCCCGGCCCGCGCACTGAAGCATGGAAGTACACCTCCTTGCGGGCACTCGAACGTCGAGTGTTTGCAAAGGTTGAATCAGTGCCGGAGGTAGCCCGGGAGCTGCTGGTCGACATTCCGACGCCCCGTATCGTCCTGGTCAACGGGCGTTACGCGCCCGGACTGTCGGCGGTAGATGACCTGCCCGCCGGTGTAAGCCTTCAGCTGCTTTCCGAACTGCTGGCCAGCGGCGATGAGTCCGCACGTTTCCTTGCGCGCCGATTCGAACGCCAGGATGAAGTTTTCGCCAGGCTCAATGGCGCGCTTGCCAGCGAAGGCGTGTTGTTACGGGTGGAATCCGACTCGCCAGTCGCGAAGTCCGTGCATCTGGTTTTCATCAGCGCCGGGGACGGCACCGACCGCGCCTGGCATCTGCGCAACCTGATCGAACTGCGCAAAGGCGCGGGCCTGTCGCTGGTGGAACACCATCTGTCAGCCGGCGAGACCGCGCATCTATCCAATACGCTGACGCACGTGCATCTGGCCCAGGGCGCAAGGCTTTCGCATGTGCGCGTGCAAGCCGAGAGCGAACGCGCCACCTCGTTCCTGCGCACGGACGCGGTGCTGGGCAAGGACACCGACTACCAACGCCTGGACCTGGAGCTGGGCGCGGCGCTGTCGCGGCATGAATTGAACGTGCGACTGGAAGGCAACAACGCGCGCGTGGCCGCCAACGGCGTACTGCTGGCCAGCGGCAAACGCCACGTCGATACGCGTCTTGGAATCGAGCATATTGCCCGCGACACGCGTTGCGAGCTGACCTGGCGCGGGCTGGGTACCGGACGCGGTCGCGCGGTTTTCCACGGCGGTATCCTGATCCGCGAAGGCGCCGATGGCAGCGATGCCATGCTGTCGAACAAGAACCTGCTGCTGTCCGAGGGCGCGGAAATCGACACCCAGCCGGTGCTGGAAATCCATGCCGACGAAGTCAAAGCCGCGCATGGGGCCACCGTCGGCCAGCTCGACGCCAATGCGCTGTTCTACCTGCGTTCGCGTGGCCTGCCGGCAACCCAGGCCAAGCAATTGCTGACCGCCGCCTTCTGCCGCGAACCACTGGCGCTGCTCGGCGACGCTACGATCTCGACCGCCCTGACATTGCAGCTTGACCACGCGCTGGCGAGCGCAGGAGTCGCCTGAATCATGGACCCTGCTTCCTTATTGCCAACGAAGGCAGGGCCGGACTGGGAACAGGTCCGTGCCGACTTTCCACTACTGACGCGTGAAATAAACGGCAAGCCGCTTATCTACCTGGACAGCGCCAACACCAGCCAGAAGCCGGCGGCCGTCATCGAGGCGGTGGACGATTTCTACCGCCGCCACAACGCCAATGTCAGTCGCGCCGTGCACACGCTGGGCAGCGAGGCGACCGATGCCTACGAAGCGGCGCGCAGCAAGCTGGCCGGTTTCCTGCATGTGCGTGCCGACGAACTGGTGCTGTGCAGCGGCACCACCTTCGCCCTAAATCTGGTGGCGTACTCCTGGGCCTTGCCGCGCCTGCAGCCCGGCGACACGATGCTGGTCTCGCGCATGGAGCACCACGCCAATATCGTGCCGTGGCAGCTGGTCGCCGAGCGCACTGGCGCGCGGATCAAGGTGGCCGAACTGACGCCCCAGGGCGACCTTGACCTGCCGGCGCTGTATGCCGCGATGACGCCCGACGTGAAGCTGCTGGCGCTCGCCCATGTGTCCAATGTGCTTGGCACGGTCAACCCGGTGCGGGAAATCTGTCGCGAAGCACGCAAGCGCGGCATCGTGACCGTGGTCGATGGCTCGCAGGCTGCCCCGCACCGGCCGCTGGATGTCACTGCCTTGGGCTGCGATTTCTACGCCATCACTGGCCACAAGATGTGCGGCCCCACCGGCACCGGCGCGCTGTGGGTGCGCCGTGAGCATCTGCAGGCCATGCCGCCGTTCATTGGTGGCGGCGAAATGATCCGGGAAGTCAGCTTCGAAGGCACGGTATTCAACGACGCGCCGCACAAGTTCGAAGCCGGCACGCCCAATATCGCCGGCTTCATCGGCCTGGGCGCTGCCGTTGACTACCTGCAAGCCCTGGGCATGGCCACTATCGAAGCCCGGGAAGGCGAATTGCTGGCCCACGCCACCGAAGCGCTGCAGAAAGTCGAAGGCCTGCGTATCTTCGGAAACTCTGCCAGCAAGGCGGCGGTGATCTCGTTCCTGGTGGAAGGCGCACATGCGCATGACCTGGCCACCTTGCTGGACCTGGAAGGCGTGGCCATCCGTTCCGGCCAGCATTGCGCCCACCCGTTGCTGCAATCGCTGGGCGTGGCCGCGACCTGCCGCGCATCGTTTGCTTTCTACAACACGCATGATGAAGTCGAACGCTTCGTGGCGGCGCTGGTGAAGGCGCGGAGTCTTCTGGTCTGACTGCTTGCAGCCTGCCCGACATGGCCTGCCAACAATCTAGAATCCCCGCCATGACCAAACTTACTTTCCGCGCAGCAACGCTGGCGGACATCCCTGCTCTGGTGACACTGGTGACTTCCGCTTATCGCGGTGACGTCAGCCGCCAAGGCTGGACCACCGAAGCGGATTTGCTGGACGGGCAGCGCATCGACCCGGAAGTGCTGCGGCAGGATATCGAGCGTCCGCGCAGCCGGGTGATCCTGGCCGAATGCGCAAGCGCAGATGGAATGCGGCTGCTGGCCTGCGTGCACGTGGCTGCAGACGACGGTGCCGGGTATCTGGGCATGTTCTCGGTACGTCCCGATGGCCAGGGCAGCGGTGTCGGCAAGCAGGTGTTGCAGGAAGCCGAGCGTTTCGCGCGACAGGAGTTGCAACTGCCCGCCATGCGCATGACCGTGATCGACGTGCGCGACGAATTGATCGCTT
>JBDSUI010000161.1:0-8406 GCA_039927795.1 Pseudoxanthomonas sp. | reverse complement strand
CCGCCATCGAAGCGTTGGCCAACCTGGGGGCGACCCGCGATGCCTGCATTTTTGCGCTGGGCGGGGGCGTGGTGGGCGATCTGGCCGGCTTTGCGGCGGCGTGCTGGATGCGGGGCGTGGATTGCGTCCAACTTCCGACCACACTGCTGTCGATGGTGGATTCCTCGGTGGGCGGCAAAACCGCGGTGGACATTGCCCAGGGCAAGAACCTGGTCGGGGCCTTCCATCCGCCGCGCGCGGTTTTCGCCGACACCGGCACCCTGCGCACGCTGCCGGCGCGCGAGTTGCGCGCGGGCCTGGCGGAAGTGATCAAGTACGGTGCCATTGGCGACGCCTCGTTTATTGACTGGCTGCAGACCCAGCGCGATGCCCTGCTGGCGGGCGATGCTGCTGCGCTGGCGCAGGCAATTGCCCGCAGCTGCGAGCACAAGGCCAGGATCGTGGAACGCGACCCGCTGGAACGTGGCGAGCGCGCCTTGCTCAACCTGGGCCACACCTTTGGTCACGCCATCGAGACCGAGCAGGGCTACGGCAGCCCACATAACGACAATCTCAATCATGGTGAGGCAGTGGCCGTAGGCATGGTCCTGGCCGCGCGGCTTTCGGCAGCGCTGGGTATGGCAGGAACAGCCGACAGCGAGCGCCTGGCCACCCTGCTTCAGGCCTTTGAGCTGCCCACCGTGATTCCAGCAGGACTTGCACCCGAAGCGCTGCTGCAGCGCATGCGCCTGGACAAGAAGAATCTGGCCGGGCGCCTGCGATTGGTGCTGTGGCGGGGCATTGGCCGGGCTGAAGTAGTGCCTGAGGTCGATGAAAATGCCGTTCTGGCGGTGCTGTCCGGCTAAAATGGCGGCATGCGCCTCTTTCTGCAGCAACGCCCGGTCGCGGGCGAATCACCCCGCTACGTGCAACTGATCCTGCAGCCTGACCTGTTTGGCGGCTGGGAACTGCTGCGCGAGACCGGCCAGATCGGCGGCCGCTCGCAACTCAAGCGCGAGCAGTACCTGCTGCAGGACGAAGCCACGACCGCGTTCGAGAAATCACGCGACAGCCACGTCAAGCGTGGCTTCCTGGTCACCTTCGTGCGCGGCGCCGACGCGCCCAAGTGAACTGAACCCTTTATTCTTTTTTGACCGGATCACCATGACTACCCTCAAGAACGACCGTCTGCTGCGCGCCCTGAAGCGCCAACCCGTGGATTGCACGCCGGTATGGCTGATGCGTCAGGCCGGCCGCTACCTGCCGGAATACCGCGCAACGCGCGCCCGCGCTGGCAGCTTCCTGGCCATGGCCAAGAATCCTGACCTGGCCTGTGAAGTGACCTTGCAGCCGTTGGCGCGGTTCGACCTGGACGCGGCGATCCTGTTCTCGGACATCCTGACCATTCCCGATGCGATGGGCCTGGAGCTGTATTTCGTCGATGGCGAAGGTCCCAAGTTCCGCAATACCGTGCGCAGTGCCGCCGACGTGGACAAGCTGGGCGTGCCGGACATGGAAACCGACCTGCGCTACGTAATGGACGCAGTGCGCGTGATCCGCGGCGAGCTGGACAACAAGGTGCCATTGATCGGCTTCTCCGGCAGCCCCTGGACCCTGGCCTGCTACATGGTTGAAGGCAGCGGCAGCAAGGACTTCGCACGCATCAAGGCAATGGCATTGAACGATCCGGCCACCCTGCACCGGCTGCTGACGGTCAACACCGACGCGGTGATCGCCTACCTGGCCGCGCAACGCGCAGCCGGCGCACAGGCGCTACAGGTATTCGACACCTGGGGCGGAGTGCTCAGCCCGGCGATGTATCGCGAATTCTCGCTGCCTTACCTGGTCCGCATCGCACGCGAGCTCGACCGTGGCAAGAACGAGGAATTCACCCCGCTGATCCTGTTCGGCAAGGGCAATGCCGCGCATCTGGAAGCGCTGGCTGACAGCGGTACCGATGCGCTGGGCGTGGACTGGCTGGTGGAACTGTCCGAAGCGCGCCAGCGTACCGGCGGCAAGGTGGCGCTGCAGGGCAACCTGGACCCTGCGGTGCTGTACGGTTCGCCTGACGCCATCCGCACCCAGGTCGGCAACGTGCTGGCAAGCTACGGCCGAGGCTCCGGCCATGTCTTCAATCTGGGCCACGGGATGTCGCCGGACATGAACCCCGATCACGTTGGCGTGCTGGTCGATGCCGTGCACGAACTGTCAGCGCGCAACTGAGCCACCGCAGGGAGATTTGAAGTGGACTGCCGCGTTTCCTGCCTGATCGCCGCTGCCGGCCTGCTCGCCCTGGCGACTGCCGGGGTTACAGCGGCTGCGCAGCCAGCCCCGGTCCTGCAACTGTCCGGCCACGATTTCCCCGAACTATTGGTGAAATTGCGGGAAACGGGCGCGAACGGCGAACCGGTGGCGCTGTCCTGCGACCGCATCCGCAGCAAGCGCATCGATGAACTGGACCCGTTGTGGAAGCAGGCAGTCGAGCGCATCCACGTGGACTGCCAGGATCTGAACGAGCACGACGATGGTTTCGACATGACTGCCACCATGGTCACCGGCTTCCTCAAGGCCGGCCAGGTGCAGTTCGCGGGCATGCCGGTGACCGAGGTGCGGTTGATGGATTCGGAACTCTGGGGCGACCACCAGTACCTGCTCGACCGGCCGTATGCCGAAATACGCGAGACCCTCAAGACCTTCCTGGCAGCACGGTGTCGGGCGCAGCAGGACAGCAGCCGCGCGCTGGTCGCCAGCCCCTGCAGCGTGCTGGAAACCGGGGAAGGCCTGTATCTGCAAGCCGGCGAGTCGGGCGGCATCTGGATGCATCCGGCACCCGAAGCGCCGCAACGCACCGTCTACGCCGAGGCCTGGTCCTATTAGGCAGGGCTAACCGTACCGGGTAACGCCGGGCGCGCCAGGCTGCTTTTTCGGGACCACAGCCGGCACGTTCGGCCCGACCACGCAAAGCCCACTCACGCCTGCGGCGGACACACCGCAGCGATGGCGTCGGCCAGCATGTCGCCGGTCACCGGCTTGCGCAGGAATCCATCGAAGCCGGCCGCGCAGGCCAGCGCTTCTGCTTCCGCATCGGCACGCGCAGTCACCGCGACCAGGGGCGCGCTGAACGATTGCGCGCGCAATTGGCGTGCCAGGGCCAAACCGTCCAGCCCGGGCAGGTCCAGGTCCAGCAGCGCCACATCGAACTGCTGCGACGCGGTTTCGGTCAGCGCCGCCAGACCGTGGGCCGCGTGGCTGACGGTGTGGCCGCGCGTTTCCAGCAACCCCGATATGACCTCGGCGACCGTGGCGTCGTCCTCGACCAGCAGTATGCGCAGTGGCCGCGCCGCCGGCTTTTGCGCACTGGTGCGCGGGCCGGCCACCCGCGTGGCTGCCGGCAACGGCAGGTCAACGGTGAAGCGCGTGCCCACGCCGGGCGTACTGTCCACGCCAATGCGCCCGCCCATGGCCAGCGCCAGCTCCTGGCAGATCGCCAAGCCCAGGCCGCTGCCGCCATGGCGCGCGGCGGTACGCGCACCTTCGGCCTGCTCGAAACGCTGGAACAGCCGCGCCTGCTGTTCCTGGTTGAGGCCTGGCCCGGTGTCGGCAATCTGCAGGCGAACCCCATGCGGGGACGCCGCTGACACATGCAGCGCGACCCCGCCGGTATCGGTGAACTTGATCGCATTGCCCAGCAGGTTGAGCAGGATCTGGCGCACCCGCACCGGGTCGCCACGCAGCGTGGCCGGGGTGCCGGCAGCGATGTCATCGGCGAAGGTGAGTCCGCGCCGCTCGGCTATCGGTGCGGTCATGCCGACCACTTCGTCGATCAGCGCGCGCAGGTCGAAATCCTCCTGCTGCAGTTCCAGCTTGCCGGCCTCGATGCGGGCGATATCCAGTGCATCGTTGACCAGCCGCAACAGGTGCGAGCCCGCATTCTGGATCGCATGGGTGTAGCCCTTCTGCCGCTCGTCCAGGGCGGTGCCCAGCAGCAGCTCGCTCATGCCCAGCACGCCGGTCATGGGCGTGCGCACTTCGTGGCCCAGGGTGGCCAGAAACCGGGTCTTGGCCAGCGACGCCTGTTCGGCCAGTTGCTGCTTGTGCTCGCGCAACTGCCATGCGCTGCGCCGCCGCAGCCGCCGCCGATACAGCGCCGCCAGCACGCCCAGCAGTACCAGCCCAAGCACCGCGAACAGGGCGATACCCCAGGGGCTTAGCCACCACGGTGGCAGCACGCGAAAGCGCACGGTGCGCTCGGCCGAGGCATTGCCGGCCGCATCGAATGCCTGCAGCTGCAGGACATATTGCCCTGCAGGCAGCGCCGAGAACACCCGCTCGCCGCTGGCGCCCTGGTTCACCCAGTCCTTGTCGAATCCCTGCAGCCGCGAGCGGTAGCGATTGGCAAGCGGGTCCTCGAACGACAGCAGGCGCGCGCTGACCTGCAGCTCGTGGTCGTCGGCCTGCAATACGAAATCACCGCGTCCCGGAAGCATCACCACCTGGTCGTCGCGCCCGACCTGGATGCTGTCCAGCACCAGGTTGGGGGTCAGCGGGGCCGGGTCCGACAGTGTGGTGTCGAGCAGCATCACCGTGCCATCGGCGGCGCTGCCGATCAGCACTCCGTCTGCGGTAATAAGCAGGGCGCGATCGGTGAACTCCTGGCTGAGCAGGCCATCGCGCACCCCGAACAAGCGCACGCTTTCGGATTCCGGGTCAACCCGGAACAGGCCGCGCCGCGTCGCCAGCCAGGGACGACCAGCGCCATCGAGCTGCAGGCCAGTTGATTCCACCGCCGGCACGCCCTGCGCCACCGCCAGGCGCTTTTGCCGTTGCCAGCCACTGGCTTGGCGGTGCCACAATTCCAGCCCCGACAGCCGGTGCAGCCACAGCCGGCCATCATCCTGGAAGGCAAACGAAAACACGCGCTCGCCCCCGGTACCGGCCACCACGGCAAAACGGAGGCGCTGCGGGTCCCATCTCAGCAGGCCCTGCGCGCCGGCCAGCCACAACGCGCCATCGGGACCGATACCGATCGCTTCGGTATCCAGCGCGGTCAGGCCCGATGCTGCGGCCACCTCTTCGAGCACCTTGCCACTGTCGCCATCGCGACGCTGCAGTCCGCCACCCAGCACAGACAGCCACAGGTCGCCATTGGGCGCTTCCAGCAGCCAGTCGACCGGGCCACTGCGCGGCAAGGCGTCTTCCCCCGACTCCTCGGTCCATTGCTTCAGGGCATGGGTGGACAGGTCGATGCGCGCCAGCTTGCCGCCCGAGCCCAGCCACAGGCGTCCGCGACGGTCCTCCAGCACCGAGGTCAGCCGCTCGTTCTTCAAGGCGTCGGCGTGCCAGGGCAGGCGGGTGATTTCCCCGCTTAGCGTATCCACATGCTCGACCACGCCCTTGATGCTGGTCAGCCAGATACCGCCTGCCTGCGCCGGGGCGATGCCCCGATGCAGACCTGGGCTCAGCCCTTCCGCCGGCGACAGTGTGGCCACGCGTCGCCAGTCCGCGCGCAGATAGCCCAGGCCACGCGAGGGCACGGGCACCCACAGCCCGCCATCGGGCTGGCGCAACAGCGCCTGCAAGGTGCGGGTGGCGCCAAAGCCCTGCATGTCGAACGAAACAGGGGCCGGGGCGCCGGCCCCTTCGGTTCGCCACAGCCCCCCCTGCCCGCCCAGCCAGTACTTGCCGTCATCACTGCCTACCAGGGCCATGACGGCATTGGGCCGCGCGAACATCGGCGACCAGGCCGGCGCCGTCCATTGGCCCTGGGCGTCACGCTGGAAGACGCCGACCGAGGTGCCGGCCCACAAGCGATCACCGTCGACGGTGAGGGAAAAAACCATCGGCCAGGCCTCGTCGCCGGGTAGCGCGACCCGGTGCATCGTCGTGCCGTCGAAACGCGCCAGGCCGGCCATGGTGCCAATCCACAGTTCGCCTTTGGCATCGAATGCCAGCGCCAGCAGGTCGTCCGACGGGAGGCTGCGGGACTCGGACTCACTGGCGCCGAAATGGATGATGGTGCCGGTGGCCGACATCGCACACAGGCCGCCACCAAAGCTGCCAAACCACAGGGTGTCACCGTGGCTGGTCAGGGTGAAGATATCGTCGCTGGCCATGCCGGGATAGTCAGCCTGGCGGAAGTGGCGAAAGCCCTTGCGCTCCGCCCCCATCAGGCTCAGCCCCCCGTTTTCCGTCGCCACCCAGATGCGGTCCTGCGCATCGATGTGCAGCGCCTGCACGATATTTCCCGGCAGCGAAGTCAGGTCGTCCGGCTCGTGGCGCCATACACGGAAGCTGACCCCGTCATAACGCGCCAGCCCGTCATGCGTGGCCATCCACAGGTAGCCGGCGCGGTCGCGCACCAGCGCCGGAATGGTGGTGGAAGGCAGTCCATCGGCAGCGCCGAGCACGCGGAAGCGCGGAATCTCCGGGACTGCGGCCTGGGCCAGGGCGGCCGGCCATAGCAGGCACAGCCACAACAGACACGTCCACAGCCGCCAAGCGCATCGTTCCATGCCCTGCTCCATGTTCTCTGTGCTCCATGACCTTCCCTGTTCCGGCATCGTCGCAACGGACCGTTGCATGTGCAAGCGGGTTATCTTCACGATCATCGACCTAGAATTCCGGCCTCATGACCCTTTCCCTGCCACTCGCCGGGCTACTCCTGCTGGCGACCAGCCCCCTGCCGGCGCAAGCCGCCAGTGACTTCTACGAACTGGACCCCGTGCACACCCGGGTGCTGGTAGCCGTGGAGCACGCCGGGTTCTCCCGGGCGCTGGGCACCGTCTCCGGAAGCACTGGCCGCCTGGAGTTCGATCCCGAGAACTGGGCCGCCGCGCGGCTCGAGGTCAGCGTGCCGCTGCAGCGCATCGATTTCGGCGACGGCAAATGGAACCAGGCCGTGCTGGCCGACAATCTGCTCGACACCGACACCCATCCGGTCGCGCGCTTCACTTCCACCCGTGTCGAACCGATCGACCCGCACCATGCCACGGTCTACGGCACGTTGACCCTGCATGGAGTGAGCCGTGAAGTTCAGCTGGACGTGCGCCTCAACGCACTCAAGCGCCATCCGCTGCCGCCGTTCCGGCGCACGGCGGGCTTTTCGGCGACTACCGTGTTGAGCCGCGCGGAGTTCGGTATCGATGCATGGAAGTCGGTGATCGGCGATCGCATTGAATTGCGGCTGGAAGTGGAAGCCACGCGCAGCCGGGCAAGCGAACCCGATACCAGCCAGCAAGACGGCAAGGAAGCCGCCCAGCCCACCCCAAACACGGAATCCACAACGCCATGACCCTCAAAAACACTGCTGATCGCTGGGGTCCAGTCAGCCAGTTTTTCCACTGGCTCATCGTCCTGATGATCCTGGGCTTGGCCATTGTCGGCCTGACCATGGGTGAGCTGCCAAAAACCCCGAAATACTTCTGGGTCTTCACTGTGCACAAATCCACAGGCATCACCGTGCTGGTGCTGGTGGTCGCACGCCTGCTCTGGCGCCTGTACGCCGGCAGGCCCGAGCCGGTAGCCGGCACGCCCCGCTGGCAGCAACGCATCGCCAGCGTCACCCACGGGCTGCTGTACGCGCTGATCCTGGCCATGCCGATGTCCGGCTGGCTGTACGACTCGGCCAACGGTCTGCGTCCGTTCCGCTGGTTCGGCCTGTTCAATGTCCCCAAGCTGAGCCCTCCTGACGAGGCATTGCGCAATCTTGCGCACGGGGCGCACGAATGGGGCTTCTGGTTGCTGCTGCTGCTGGTTTGCGCACACGCCGGCGCTGCGCTCTACCACCACTTCTTCCAGCGCGACGCCACCCTGCTGCGCATGTTGCCGCGACGTTATACCCGTCATCATCCCTGACCGTTGCCCCCACCCTGCTGCGAAAAAAGGCCTGCTCATGTCCGCCAACTTCAATTCCCCTGCATTTACTGCCGCGGCTCTCGTGGCGCTGATGGCCGCCACACCGGCGCTTGCCGCCAACTACGTGCAGGCACCGGGTTCCACCCTGGTGTTCGCCAGCAAATACGATGGCGAAGTCTTCACCGGCAAGTTCGCCAGCTTTACCGCCACGCTCAGCTTCGATCCGGCCAGGCTCACGGCGTCAAAGCTGGACGTGCTCATTCCGCTGGTCGGCACCAGCACGGGCAATGGTGATCGCGACGCCACTTTGTCTGGTAACGACTTTTTCAACGTCGCCAGTTTTGCCCAGGCGCGTTATACGGCCAGCACCTTCCGCGCCCTGGGCGGTAACCAGTACGCAGCCGATGGCACCCTGAGCCTGCGTGGCATCAACAAGCCGGTCACTCTGACCTTCACCTGGACGCCGGGCGCGCAGCCGGTACTGGCTGGCAAGACCACGGTGAAGCGCCTTGATTTCGGCGTCGGTGGTGGCGACTGGGCCGATACCAAGACCATTCCCAATGAAGTCGCGAT
>JBDSUI010000160.1:0-11640 GCA_039927795.1 Pseudoxanthomonas sp. | reverse complement strand
GCTGTATGCGCAGGATCTGGTGCTGAGAGCGAACAACAACATCGGCGCATTGGGTGGTCAGGCTATCGATGCCGCCTTGTCCAATGGTGGCACCCTGGCGGCCACTACGAAGGGCGGGGTCATTGCGTTGGACATCCATTCCGACGCACGGCTACGCCTCAATGCCGGCAACAGCCAGTACGGCTATGGCGACGTCAATGTGGTGGCTTCGGGCGATATCACGGGCATCGCCGGGGATTCGGTGTCCATTATCGGCAGCAACGTCAACCTGACCAGCACCACCGGCAGCATCGGCAAGATCGCCAACGGCGGCGCGCTGGTGATTGCCGCGCACGAAACCACGGGCGCAGACAATCGCCTGCGTGGTGGAAGCGTGGTGGCCCTGGCACGCAACGACGTATCAATGAAGGATGTCGACGGCGATTTCTGGGTAGGCAAGGTGGTCGCGCAAAACGGCGATGTCCGCCTGGAAGCTGCCTCTGGCTCACTGCTCGATGCATCGAAGCGTGACGACACCAATGCACTGACCGAGAGCCAGATCGCCGATATCCGCGCCCGTCTCAAGCTGGACGGTGGCGGTGTGGCAGACACGGTGGCGACCTATGAGCGCCAGGTGGAAATGCGGTATGCCGAGTACTGGAATCTGAAGAGTCACGGCGCGTTCGTAGGCGGCGCGTTCGTCCCCGATGCGGGTGCGGTCGAGGCTTTCCGGGCACGGGCCACCGTGGCCGCTGGTGCGCCGCAAAGTGATATGCAGGTACTGGCCTACATCGCCAGTCTGTCCGAAGAAGTGGCGGCGGAGTTTGCCGAGCTGTACGGCGCTGGCTGGAACACGCAGACGCCGTTCCAGGTCCGTGACACTGGCTTCAACTTCGTGCTTGATACCGGGTCGGACACCTATAGCAAGCTTGCCGCTCGCGCCCAGTGGGATGACGACCAGTTGCGCTTCGCGATCAGCGCCAGTGCATTGGAGCCGGCAAAGTCCTCCAGCGGTACGGTGGCCGAGCCCACCATTTCCGGCCGCAATGTCGAACTGGTAGCGCGCGATAACCTGGGCCGTCTGGCCGAAAGCGTGGACGTGGACTACGCACGCGTATTCGCCGGCAACCTCAACCAGCAGGAAGCGTTGGCGCTCGCAATGGCAACCTCGCCAGGCGATGTGCAACTGATTGGTCATGCCGGTCAGATCATCACCATCGACGAACTGAGGGCGATGAGCGAAACGCAACTGCAGGCCGGACCGGTCGCTTCCATCCGCATCAGGCAAACCTCGCCGTTGTACGTAGCCGCCAGCGGCAGCCTTACTGCCAGGGCGGGTGGTGCTGCCTACCTGCATGCGACCGATGATCTGACGGTTGCATCATTGGATGTGGGCGGTTCCGCCAAGCTCAGCGTGGAAGGCAACCTGGCCGGTGCATTGGCCAGCACGGTGTTGAATGTAGCGGGCAACCTGTCCCTGGAAACCAAGGGCGACATCGGCCAGAACATCGCAGCGGCCAACCCGTCGCTGTTGAACCTGAAGTTGGGTGGGACCCTTTCCGGCAATGCGGGGGGCGTGATGGGCGTCCGCCAGCATGGTGGCAATCTGGTGTTCGATTCGCTGTACTCGGGCGATCGCATGCGCATCGACGTAGTCGAGGGCAGCTTGTTGTCCGCGTCCTCCAGCCTGGTGACGTTGCGCTCGGAGAAGGGCGGTATAGAACTGTCGGCGCGCGATCACATCCGTGCCGTGGATGGCGGCTCGCTCAACCTGCAGTTGGACAGCGGCAAGCTGGACGGTGTTGCAGGTGGCGAGGTCCGTATCAACAGCCCGAAGAACGCGCTGAACATCGGTTCACTGGTCAGTGGCCGCGACATGTTGATTGGTTCGGTTTCCGACCTCACCGCTACGCTGCTGCGTTCCGGCGGCGCGTTGTATGCCGATGCCAAGGGCAGCATGCGCATCGGCTCGGCAGAGTCCGGGGACGATATCGGGCTATCGGCCAACGGCGATCTGTCAGCCGAAAATGTCTTGTCCACTACCGGCGATGCCTCGATAGTTGCAGGCGGCGGCGTGGAGATTGGCGACGTACAGGCGGCTTCGATCCTCCTGGATGCGGGTGATGTGCTGCAGTTGCGTGCGGGTGGCAAGGTGGTGGGTAGCAGCGTCGTCGCCCGGGCCGGTAGCCTGGACATGGGCAACGGTGCGCGCGTGCTGGCTGCAGACGCAGTGAGCGTGGACACGCGAGGTGACATGACACTGGGTCAGCTGCAGGTCACCGGCGTCAACGGTGCAGGTACGTTGGCACTCACGTCAGGCGGCGGCATCGCCGGCAATGGCGACGGCCAGGTAGCCCTGGTGGCGGGCAACGGTGTGCAGGTGGCAATCGATGCCCAGACCGGTATCGGTCAAGCGGGTAATCGACTCAGCCTCGACGGTGGTGTGATCAACGCCGGCACCCAGGCCGGTGACGCACAGTTGTCCTTCGTCGGCAGCGCACAGATCGGCGCACTGCAGGCGCACAGGGGTGACCTAGACCTGATTGGTTCTGCGGATATCAGCTTCGGGCTGTTGCAGGCTGCCAATGAGGTGCGGGTGGATGCGGGGTCGCTGCACGGCGGCCAGATCAATGCCGGCGGCAACGTCAATGCCAATACCCGCACTTCCGGGGTGATGGACCTGGATAGCGCGGTCGCCGGGACGGACCTTCAACTGACCGCGGGTGGCGCGCTCCGCGCCAACCTCCTGCAGTCACGTAATGCGATGACGCTGACGTCCGGCAACACGCTGGACGTGCAGCAACTGGTCAGCGATGACCGACTGGATGTCGACGCAGTGGGCACCTTGTCCATTGTTGATGCAGCGGTGAGCGGCAATGCCGCGCTCAACGGCCAGTCCGATGTAGTGCTGGGTCAGGCCACGGTGGGCCAGGGCCTGATGGTGAACGCTGCCACCGACCTGACCGCCGGCACGCTGAACGTGGCCGGCAACAGCACGCTGACCAGTGGCGCTGACCTGTCGGTGACCACGCTCCATGGCCAGGGTGATCTGGCGGCCAACGCAGGGGCGAATGCGAGGTTCGACACGGTCAACGTGGGTGGGTCCATGACCTTGCAGGCTGGCCAGGCCATTGTGGTCGGTACGGCGGTGATCGGTGTGGATGGCACCTGGGTCGCCGGAACGGACCTGACGGCCGATGAAGTAACCACCGGCTGCAACTTCAGTGCTGATGCGGGTGGCACTTTGGCGGTGGGCGCCGTGCAGGCAGGGTGTGGACTGCAGCTGGCATCGGGTGACAGCCTTGCCTTTGATAGCCTGCGCGCCGGCAACGATATCGGCCTGACCTCACGTCGCGGCGATGTGCGCGGCCATGCGGTTGAGGCCGGTGGTTCGCTGCGGGTCAGCGCAGCCCAGGACATTGGCATCACTGACGCAGTTGCCGCAGTCGACATCACCGCGAACAGTGACGATGACCAGCAGTGGGGCAGCTATCGTGCTGGTCGCGATGTACGCCTCACGGCAGCGGGCGACGTGGTGACGGGTAATGGTGAAAGCGTTGGTCTGCAGTCGATCACTTCCGGTGGCAGCATCCACTTTGATCAGATCCAGGCCGGTACCACGGCAACCATGGATGCACAGGGTGGTTCGTTGACGGGCGGTGCGCTACGCGCTGCCTCCGGTGACCTGGCGGCACGTGATCACCTGTCGCTGGCACAGGCTGTGGTGAATACGCGCCTGAACCTTGCGGCGAGCGACATTGATGCGCATATCGGACAGTCCGGCAATGGCAGCGGTCCGCTGACCACGACCCTCACAGGCTACCGTGATGGTGTGGCCCGCCAGATCGTGGTTGAGGTGGATCCACGCGATGCCTGGTTGATCGACCAGATCAAGGCCGTTGATGCGCAGCTGGCTTCTACTGCGGCAAGTGCCGATATAGAACAGGGCTATATCGAAAAGACCATGACCCTGACCACGCCGGTCATCGACGTGCTGATGGATAACACCAGCCCCGTACTGCGTCCGTTCGATGTGCAGCTGATGCAGCTGGACAAGACCTTCCGCCTGGCTGTCGATGGCACCTTCGTGGATACCAATGCCTATGTGGTCCGCTTTGGCGATGGCTTCCGCGTAACCAGCCCGAACTACAACCCTGTGCACGTGGACGGTGGTCCCAACTACCTGGGCGAAAGTGCGGTGCGTTACATGAGCCGCATGCTCAATCTGGACAACATGGACGAGCAAGCAGCGCCGAGGTCGGGTTGGCTGAATGAGGAGCAGATGATTGAAGACGTCATCTCCTCGGCAGCCAGCGCCGTCAATCTCGGGGCTTCCAACTGATGAACTACAGGAACCGCACTATGTATCGAGGAATGCTCCTCATCGGCAGCGCGCTGCTGCCTTGCATGGCCAGCGCGCAGTCGACCACGGCCAGTGAAGGCCAGACGTCGCAGCGCATTGACGACTATTACGAGCAGCGCCAGCCGCTGCAGCCGCGCCCGGCGGTAGTGGACCCGGTGCAGCAGGAAGCCCCTGTCAGTGATGGCCCGGCGCTTGCCGACGCCGGTACGCGCTTGCAGTTGAAGAAAATTCGTTTCAGTCCTTCGGTGCTGCTTCCGGCCGAGACGCTGGACGCCATTCGCGCCCGCTACCAGGGCCGCGAAGTGAGCCTGGAGGAGTTGAACAAAATGGTCGCCGAAGTAAATGCGGCTTATGCGGCCCAGGGCATCACCACGGCAAAGGCCTTGCTGGGCGAGCAGTCCGTCGAAGACGGCGTGGTCGAGGTGACCTTGCTGGAAGGGCGGCTGGGCCAGTTGCAGGTGACCGGCGAGGGCAAGGTGCCGGTGCGTTTCATAGAAAAGCGCGTCCACCAGCCGGTTGGCGAAGTAGTGCAGGTCACTCGCCTGCGCGAGGACCTGGTCTACCTCAACCGCACCAGCGACCTGCAGGTACGTGCCTTGCTGCGTCCGGGTGCCGCGGCAGGACAGACCGATATCGTGTTGATGGCCGAGACGCCGGACCGCGGCAACTGGGGCGGCTTTGTCGACAACTCCGGCGTGGAAACCACCGGCCGCGAGCGCTACGGTGTACAGGGGCAGTTCTGGGGGCTGGCCAGCATCAACGACCTGCTGTCAGGTTCGGTGGCCTATTCGCGTGGAGGCCTGGAGGGGCGCATTTCCTATTCGGGCATCCTCAACCAGCGCAATGGACGCCTGGGCGTGAGTGTCTCGCGTAACCAGATCAACATCATCGATGGTGCTTACCGAGACCTGGAGATCACTGGCGAGTCCACCAACTACGGGCTGGACTATACCCAGCCGTGGGTCGCCAACCAGCATTGGCTGTTTTCCACCGTCGCCAGCATTGCGCGTAGCAACTCGACCTCGGATATCGCTGGCGTACAGGTCTCGGAAATCGACTCCACCATCATGACCCTGGGGCTGAGCACCGGCTACCGCAACGCCGGCTACGACTGGACCTTCTATCAGGGCGTGTCGCGTATCCAGGCCGACGAACCGCTGGCCAAGGGGCGCAACTTCACCACTGCCAACGGCAACACCTCATTTACACAGCGCATCGGCAGCAGTGGATTCCTGTACCGCGCGCAGCTGGGTTGGCAGTTCACCAGCGGCGACTTCCTGCCATCCAGCAACCTGTTCCAGGTGGGCGGCATTGGCAGCGTACGCGGCTACGTGCGCGGCGCGTTGTCCGGCGTCAGGGGTTACTTTGGCAGCGTGGAGCTGCATCGCCCATATCGTCAGGCCCATGATGTGTATGTGTTCTTCGACCATGGTGATGTGCGTGGTGATTTCCCCACCGCTGCCAGCATCAGCAGTGTGGGCGTTGGCTTGAACGGACTGTTCGCCAAACGCTACAGCTACAGCCTGGACCTGGGACATCCGCTGGATGAAGTATTGAATGATCAGGACAGCGTGCGTGCGGACTTCCGCATCAGCGCACGCTGGTGACACTGAGGTGCCACCAGGACGGGGGCAGCAGCCGGCTTTGGGGGCACGCGGCTTGGACGCCCTGCGAGGCTGCTGCGGCGTCGCGATGGTTGCCTAGCGACCAAGCACACGGCTGTGGCGGCGGCGCTTCGGTCTGCGGGTAGCCAAAAACACGGCCGTGCTCCGGGCTGGCCGTGCGGACGGGTGCTCTGGCGTGCTGCCTCAGGTTGATCGTGCCTCAGCTCAAGGTCTTTGTGCTGCACCTGGGTTGTTGCTTCCCAGCCTCCATCCAGTCCAAGCCGCTGTGCGCTTTGCTACTCGTTTTCCTGCGTACTTGAAATCAAAGGCATTTCGCGCAATAGCAGGGCCCTCGCCTGCAGCAGCAGTGGATCGGGCGGCGCTTCGACAGCAAACCCGGATACGCCCCGTTATGCTGTGGACTTGTCTGTCTGTCCCGGGAACTGATCGGGAACCAAGGTCTGAAGAGGGCTCGGCATGCGGGTATTGGTACTGGGTAACGGGGTTATTGGCACCTGCAGCGCGTGGTATCTGGCGCGTGCGGGCTTCGAGGTTACGGTCATCGACCGGCTGGACGAACCGGCGCTGGGAACGAGCTTCGCCAACGCCGGGCAGATATCGCCTGGCTATGCCTCTCCCTGGGCTGCGCCGGGTGTGCCGCTCAAGGCGCTGAAGTGGCTGTTCTCCCGCCATGCGCCGCTGGCGATCTATCCGGGCCTGGATCCCCTGCAATACCTGTGGCTGGCGCAGTTGCTGCGCAATTGCACGGGCGCGCGCTATGCGGTCAACAAAGCGCGCATGGTGCGCCTGTCCGAATACAGCCGCGACTGCCTGGATGAGCTGCGCGCCGAAACCGGCATCAGCTACGAAGGACGCGAGCTTGGTACGACCCAGTTGTTCCGCACCCAGTCGCAACTGGATGGCGCGGCCAAGGACATCGCGGTGCTGGAGCAGTACGGCGTGCCGTACGAACTGCTGGACCGCGCAGGCATCGCGCGCGTCGAGCCGGCGCTGGCCGCTGTGTCCGGACAGCTGGCCGGTGCACTGCGCCTGCCCAACGACCAGACCGGCGATTGCCATATGTTCACCCGCAAGCTGGCGGCGATGGCCCAGGCGCAGGGCGTGGAATTCCGTTTCGGGCAGACCATCGATTCGCTGGAGCGCTCGGGCGACCGCATCACCGGCGCGCGCATCAACGGAACACTCGAGACCGCCGACCGCTATGTGGTGGCGCTGGGCAGCTACTCACCGGCGCTGCTTGCTCCGCTGGGTATCCGTGCGCCGGTGTACCCGTTGAAGGGTTATTCGTTGACGCTGCCGATCAGCAACCCGGCGATGGCGCCGATGTCCACGGTCCTGGACGAAACCTACAAGGTCGCCATCACGCGCTTCGATGATCGCATCCGCGTGGGCGGCATGGCCGAAGTCGCCGGTTTCGACCTGTCGTTGTCGCCACGCCGGCGTGCCACGCTGGAGAAAGTGGTCAACGACCTGTATCCGCACGCCGGCAACCTGTCAGAAGCCTCGTTCTGGGCAGGCTTGCGACCGGCCACGCCAGACGGCACCCCCATCGTGGGCGGAACCTGTTTCTCCAATCTGTTTCTGAATACCGGACACGGCACGCTGGGTTGGACCATGTCCTGTGGTTCCGGCCGTTACCTGGCCGACGTGATGACCAACAAGCTGCCGCAGATCAGTGGCGAAGGGCTGGACATCTCCCGCTACGGCGCCCACGTTGCCAGTGAATCCAGACCGCGCATCCAGCCAGCGCATTGAGTGGCCTGGCAGCGCTGCGCCACCACTACTGCAAGGCGTGTGATTGCATCACCTGGTAACCACTGCCGGAACCCGTCACGTGATTGGCGCTATGTTGCAACCGGCCTGGCGTCTTGTCCGTGATCCCTGCTGCGACAGGGGCAAGGTCGGTTGACTCAATCAACCTGCTGTGGAAGCAGGACCAGTTTTCCTGTCGCCTGGCGCGCCAGCAAGGCATCGAGCGCCTGCGAGGCCTGCGAGGCGTGCGACAGTGGATAGCGCTTCGAGATCAGCGGATGGTTCGGCGTTCGCACAGCCAGGCAAACAGCAGGCTGATGTTGGCGGCGTTCAAGGCGGGCTCGCGTCGCACGAAATCGCCCCAGAACACGCCGAGCAGCGCGCAGCCTTTCAGCAACAGCAGGTTGACCGGGATCTTCGGGATCTCGCCGGCGGCAAAGCCGACCACCAGGTAGCGCCCGCGCCACCCCACGCAGCGCAGCGCGGGCTCGGCAAAGTCGCCGCCGACCGGGTCCTAGACCGCCGCGCCCTGCGGTGATTGCCTTGATGCGTTCGTGCAATTCCTCGCTGGCATATTCGATGGTGTCATCGGCACCCTTCGCCCGCGCGGCAGCGGGTTTCTCTGCCGATGACGCCGCGGTGATCACGCGCATGCCCAGCAGTTTTCCGATCTCCACCGCCGCCAGCCCCACGCCGCCGCCGGAGCCCCGTACCAGCAGCGTCTCGCCGGCCTGCGCCCGGGCGCGATCCTTCAGTGCATGCAGCGAAGTGCATAGGTGAGCACGAAGCTGCCGGCAAGTTCCAGGTCCTGGTCGCTGATGTCCGCAGGCAGGGCAATCGTATTGGCCGCATCGACCACGACATACTGCGCATGGGCGCCAAACGGCGTGATGCCGACCAGGCGGTCGCCAACGTGCAGCCGTGTGACCTCGCTCCCTACGGCCATCACTTCGCCTGAAAACTCACCACCGGGCGAGAACGGAAACTCCGGCTTGAACTGGTACTTGCCGGCGACCATCAAGGCGTCGGGAAAACTGACCGCCGCCACGCGCGTGCGTACCAGCACCTGCCCGGGCCCCGGGGTGGGCGAGGGCAGCTCACGCAATTGCAGGTAAGACCGTGGACCCCAGGCTTCGCAGACAATGGCTTCATGCAGCGCCAGAAACGTGTGGGTTGCGGGACAGGCGGAATGCGGAATCAGAACTTGCCTTCAGTCATGGCACGGACCTTGTCGCGCAGTGCCACCAGGCGTGGTCCGAAATCCTTGACCAGTTTCTCTCGTGTCATCACCGAAACGCGGCCGCTGCAGTTGAAGGCGAGCACGCGGCTGCCATCCGCCGAGACCAGTGGCACGCCGATGGCGAATACTTCCGGATTCCAGTCGCCCATCGAGAAGCAGAAGCCAAAGTGTTCATAGTCCTTGCGCGCCTTGACGATGCCGTCGCGCAACTTTGGCCAGTAACCGGGTTCGCATTCCAGCTTGAGCTTCTCCAGGTGGCGCTCGAACACCTCCAGCGGACGCGTGGCCAGGTCGGCGCGGCCCAGCGCGGTGGAGCCGTGCGGGACCCGTGCGCCCGCTGCAAGATTCATCTGGAACGTCGCGTCGCCCTGGCAAACTTCCAGCAGCACCATGTGATCGCGCTCGCGATCGCCGGTGGCCAGCATCACCGCCGATCGTGTGTAGTCGGCCAGCTCGCGCATCAGCGGCCGCGCCAGTGCCACCACGTCGTTGCCTTTCATGAAGGCGTGGCCCAGCGACAACACGGCCGTGCCCAGCGAGTACTTCTCCTGGGCCGCCGAGTAGTTGAGGTAACCCAGCGCGGCCAGGGTGAAGGTGAAACGCGAAACCGTGGCCTTGGGTAGCCCGGTTGCCCGCGCGAGTTCCTGATTGCCGAGATGCTGGGCACCGTATTCGAAGCAACGCAGGATGGAAAACGCGCGCGACACCGAACTGACGAACAACGGGTGGCGTTCGTCGATGGGCTGGTTGAAAGTGTCGATATCCCGTTTCGGGTTACCCATGCTCTGATCCTTGCCGTGTCAGGTTATTCAGGCTTCCGCACGCACCGCGTGCCTGGCCAGTTCCAGCTTGGCAATCGTGCCCCGGTGCACTTCGTCTGGACCATCGGCGATGCGCAGCGTGCGCACGCCGGAGTACATGGCGGCCAAGGGGAAGTCTTCAGTTACGCCGGCACCCCCATGCGCCTGGATGGCCCAGTCGAGAATCTTGCAGGCGATGTCGGGTGCGACCACTTTGATCATTGCGATTTCCGCTCGCGCCACCTTGTTGCCGACGGTATCCATCATGTAGGCGGCTTTCAGGGTCAGCAGGCGCGCCTGCTCGATCATGCAGCGCGATTCGGCAATACGTTCGTGCCACACCGACTGGTCGGCCACGCGTTTGCCAAACGCCACCCGTGATTGCAATCGCTGGCACATCAGTTCCAGTGCGCGCTCGGCGATGCCTATCGAGCGCATGCAGTGATGGATGCGCCCCGGACCCAGTCGCCCCTGCGCGATCTCGAAGCCGCGCCCTTCGCCCAGCAGCAGGTTGGCGACGGGCACGCGTACCTCACGCAGTTCTATTTCCAAGTGACCGTGCGGCGCATCATCGTAGCCAAATACCGGCAGATGACGGATAACCTCGATGCCCGGCGTGTTGGCAGGCACCAGTACCATGGACTGTTGCTGGTGCTTGGCAGCGCCCGGATCGGTCTTGCCCATGACGATATACAAGGCGCAACGCGGATCGCCTGCGCCCGAGGCAAACCACTTGCGACCGTTGATCACATACTGGTCGCCATCAAGGCGGATCGAACACTGGATATTGGTCGCATCGGACGAAGCCACGGCAGGCTCGGTCATCAGGAATGCAGAGCGGATCTCGCCCGCCAACAACGGTTCCAGCCATTGGTCCTTGTGCGCATTGGTGCCGTAACGCTCGATGGTTTCCATGTTGCCGGTGTCCGGCGCCGAGCAGTTGAACACTTCCGGTGCCCACAGCACCCGCCCCATGATTTCGCACAGCGGTGCATATTCCAGGTTCGACAGGCCCTGCGGCGCGCGCGCGGATTTCGGCAGGAACAGATTCCACAGGCCCAGCTCGCGTGCCTTCGGTTTCAGTTGTTCGATCACCTGCACCGGCAGCCAGGCGTTACCGGCCGCACGGTTGCGTCTGATTTCTTGCAGATACAGGGGCTCGGCCGCGGTGATGTATTCGGCGAAGAAGCGCTGCAGCTGCGTGCGCAACGCTTCGACCTTGGGGCTGTAGGAAAAATCCATGCGCACTCCTGACTGTGGAAGCGTATTAGTTCCACTAAATGGAACTTCGTTTCTAAAACTTGAAATCATCCTAGGTTGCGCAATTATGCTTTGCAAACCAGGTTGTGCATGCCTGAATCTGCGGAATGCAAGCAAGTAGCAAGATTATTGCCAGGCCGAAGTTCCATCACATGGAACAATCCGGACCACGTCTTTATTCTGCAGCCCGGGACCACGAAACTGCGTTCGTGGGTGAGCCTGTGAGATTTGTTCGGGTATCGGCTTGTGATACGCGTGTCCTGAACTCCGTTTGTGGTAAGCCGGTCGACACACGCTTTCAGCGGACTGCGGGGCCTTGCAGCATTGCTCTGCACATAAGGAGTGGCCCTGCCGGCTCACCACGAACCGGATAGTCATCGTGGGCCTGTCCAGCAAGCGTCATTGGTGGGCGGTTCGACGAGACCATTGGTAGTAAGACGGTCTGGAAAGTCGTTCGGGGTGCACGTCTCCAGGCAACCGTTAGAGGTGGAGGTGTCCGGGAATCCGTTCGTGGTGAGCTTGTCGAACCACGCACTTGATGAAGCAACGTCGCGCAGCTCTCCCGCCGAGAACTTGCCTCAGTCCCGGCCTGCACCCTTTTCGATCAGCGCATTTCGCTCG
>JBDSUI010000159.1:0-4162 GCA_039927795.1 Pseudoxanthomonas sp. | reverse complement strand
TGACGGCATTGGCGAGCACGTTGACGCCGCGCACCATCTTGGAGCGCGCGTCTTCGCCGAAACGAATGTCCTTGGCAGCCATTGGTTATTTCCTTGAAATGTAGGGCGGGTTTCAACCCGCCGTATTGAATGTGGATATTGCTTTGGCGGGAGGATCCGCCGTTTTGCATGTGGTCTTGTAAGCGGCGGGTCGAAACCCGCCCTGCAACATCCCGCGATCAGAGGATCGCGAAGATGTCGTCTTCCTTCACTACCAGCAGGTCGGTGCCGTCCAGCTTCACTTCCGTGCCGCTGTACTTGCCGAACAGGACCTGGTCGCCGACCTTGACCTTGGGCGCGCGGACGCTGCCGTTGTCCAGGGCCTTGCCATCGCCGACAGCAATGACGCTGCCCTTGATCGGCTTCTCTGTGGCGGAGTCCGGAATCACGATGCCACCAGCGGACAATTTCTCTTCTTCAACGCGCTTGATGACTACGCGGTCGTACAGGGGCTTGATATTGCTCATTTCAATCCTTTATAAGTGATTGATTACACAGGGAAAGGGCGGCGATATTAGCACTCGCATAGCGCGAGTGCCAACAACGCAGGCGTGAAAACCCGGCAACGCCGGGGATGCATGACAGATGGGGCCCGCGGGGGACTATTCAAGGGCCAGTTGCGGGCGCGGCACACGGGCACAAAAAAAGAGCGCACATGACAGGCACATGTGCACTCTTTATGGAGACGGTGTCGTGTCCTTACCTAGGCATCTTTCGTCCCGGGCCTCTCCCCCCGCCGACATCCTGTCGAAACCAGCATCCTGCCAGTGGCGTAGAGATAACACTCCTATACGGGGGTGACGAGTCAGGAACGGCTGCAAACTGGCTACCTTTAGTAGCCAAAATGACAGGAAAGCATTGATATGACATCTTATTACCGACATACGCTACCAATAGCGGACAACGATTGCCTATTATTATTCACCTGGTTACTTTTGATGGCATAAGCGGATGCTCTGGCCCCAAACCCTGAGGTAAGGTGCAGGGCGCAAACCCAAGCCGAGGAGCGGCGATGACCCAGCAGGAAAGGATTCGACTCGCGCGGCGCGCACTGGGCCTGTCACAGACCCAGCTGGCACAGGCCGTCGGGGTACAACGAAGCGCGGTCAGTCATTGGGAGGCACCACTGGGCAAGAACCCCAGTGTTTCCCATATGCGTGAGATCGCACTGGTCACGGGCATCCAGTTCGAGTGGCTGGCTACCGGACGCGGCGAGATGCCTCTGTCCAAGGACGTGCAGCTGGATTCCATTGCCACTGCCGAAGCCTTGCTGGTGGAGGATATGCAGGAGTTCCGCCTGGTGACGGCGTTTCGCGCGGCGCCCTTGCGTTCGCGCCTGGCCCTGCTGGAAGTCATGGAAGAGCTGGCCAGCCAGCGCCTGGGGCGCGGCACGGGCCGCAGCAATGGTCGTGGCATGGTGTCCGCCAAGCCTGCGGTCGCCGCCACCGGTTAACCTTGTGAACCGCCGCCGATGCTGACGGTCGAAGTGAAGCCCCGCTTCACCCGGCCTGATCTACGCACGATCACGGCATGGATTCCAGGAAGATTGACCCGATGATTTCCTTGCAACACCTTTCTGCGTACGTTGTGTTGATCGCACTGGCCCTTAGCTCCCCGCTTCCGGCCAAGGCCGTCAGTGAGCAAGACCTGCTGCCCGTCGACCAGGCCTTCGCGCTGACCGCAAGTGCGCCCAGCCGTGATCGCATCGACATCCAGTGGAAAATAGCCCCGGGCTATTACCTGTATCGCCATCGCATCTCGGTCGAGGTCGAGGGCGGAGGCTTCGCGGCCGGCAAGCTGCAGCTTCCCAAAGGAAAGGCTTACCAGGACGAGTTCTTCGGTGAGGTCGAGACCTACCGCGAGATCCTGACCGGCGTGCTGGCCGGAAAGCCAGCCGCTGCCACCGACAGCCTGCGCCTTAAGGTGAAGTACCAAGGTTGCGCCGATGCCGGCATCTGCTACCCGCCGCAAACGCGATCGCTGGCGGTGACCTTGCCTGCCGGCGCTACCGGAAGCGGACTTTACGGGGTGCTTGCACCTGCGCGCACTGGCGGCCTGCCGCGGTTCGGTCAGCAGGCCGCGCAGACAGGTGCCATCGACGCACTGCCACTGCCGCAGGAGCAGGCGTTCGCATTCGATGCCATCGCCTTCAATGGCAATGAGCTGCTGCTGCGTATTACCCCGGCGGCCGGCTATTACGTGTATCGCGACCGCACCTCGATGACCCTGGAAGGCGCACCCGGCATCAGCCTGCAGCGCCCGCGCTGGCCGCAGGGGGTCGCCCATAGAGATGAGCACTTTGGCGACGTGATTGTGTATTTCGACCAGGTCGAAATACCGGTGCCGCTGCAGCGCCGCCACGCAGATCCAGGCACCGGCACGCTGAAGGTGACTTTCCAGGGCTGCCAGAAGGACGGCATCTGCTATCCGCCGATGACCCGTATGGTGAAACTGGCAATACCCAAGGGCCAGATCAGCGCAGCTGCAGTAACTGCGTCCGCTGCTGATCCCAGCGCCGCCGCATCAGACCTGGCGCCTGGCGCCGTTTTGCCGGCGGCCGGTCCGGGGGCGGCTGCGGATGCCGATCCAATAACAATCAACTCCAGCGCCCAGGCACAGGCTGCCCCCGCCCTGCCACCGGTGCAGGTTGCACGCACCACCCCACCTGAAGCGGCATTGCGCAAGTCGGCAGGGCCAACCAGCGTGGGACTGGGCTTGTTGCTGGCCTTGCTGGGCGGCCTGGTACTCAACCTGATGCCCTGCGTATTGCCGGTGCTGTCGCTGAAGGCGCTGTCGCTGGCCGCCAGCGGCCGCGATGGCGGCAACGCCCGCGCCAGTGCGCTCTGGTACACCGCGGGCGTGCTGTTGAGCTTTGTTGCGCTGGGTGCCATCGCGATTGGCTTGCGTGCCGCCGGCCAGGCCCTGGGCTGGGGCTTCCAGCTGCAGCAACCGCTGGTGATCGGCGCCCTGGTCTACCTGATGTTCGCAGTGGGGCTGAGCCTGTCGGGCGTGTTCGCGCTGGGGCATCGTTTTGCCGGGGCGGGGCACGAACTGACCGGACGCAGCGGCCCGCTGGGCGATTTCTTTACCGGCGTGCTCGCGGTAGTGATTGCCAGCCCATGCACGGCACCTTTCATGGGCGCGGCACTGGCCTTTGCCTTCACTGCCTCTCCGCTGGTGGCGCTGCTGGTGTTCGCCTTCCTTGGACTGGGACTGGCGCTGCCGTTCCTGCTGATCGGCTTCGTGCCGGGGCTGGCCCAGCGCTTGCCGAAACCCGGCGCATGGATGGAGACCCTGAAGCACTTCCTCGCGTTCCCCATGTACATGACGGCGGTGTGGCTGCTGTGGGTGTTGGGCAAGCAGCGCGGCGTTGACGCCATTGGCCTGGCGCTGGCCGGGCTGGTGCTGCTGGCCTTGGGACTGTGGTGGTACCAGCGCCTGCGCCTGCAGGTGGCACCGGTGCGTCGCACGCTTGCCATCCTGCTGTTGCTCGCTTCGCTGGCACCCCTGGCCATGGTGCACGCATTGCAACGTGACGCCGCCATTGCAACCGCCAAGGCCAATGTGGTGCCCTATGCGGCGACCACGCTGGCCGCCTTGCGTGCCGAAGGCCGGGTGGTGTTTGTCGACATGACCGCCGACTGGTGCGTGACCTGCAAGGCCAACGAAAAAGCGGTGCTGGATCGCGAGGAATTCCGCGCTTCGATGCGGCAGGCCGATGCGGTCATGATGCAGGGCGACTGGACCAGCGTGGATCCGGCCATCACCGCCTTCCTGGAAGCCCACCAGGCAGTGGGCGTGCCGCTGTACGTGGTTTTCCCCACCGATGGCGGCGAAGGCGAAGTACTGCCAACCGTGCTGACCCAGGAGCTGGTGGGCCAGGCGCTGGTCCGGGCGCAGCGATGAAGCTGACGACCACCCACGTGCTGATCGCCGCCCTGGCAGCGGGCGCGCTGGGCGTCGTCGCCAGCCTGTGGTCAGCGGGCAGTCCGCTGTTACGGACCCAGGCCGGGCAGCGCGCCCTGCAGGCCGCCATGGATGCCTCCGCCCCGAAGCCACCAACCGGGGTGCACCCGGTCAGCCCCGGTGACGCGATGCCGTCGATACGGCTTCCCGGGCTGGA
>JBDSUI010000158.1:0-5811 GCA_039927795.1 Pseudoxanthomonas sp. | reverse complement strand
GTCAGCGTCGTCTTGCCGTGGTCAACGTGACCAATCGTGCCCACGTTCACGTGCGGCTTGGTGCGTTCGAATTTACCCTTTGCCATGGCTGCTTATTCTCGAGTAGATCGTTGAATGGATGGTTGCGTGCTTGGTGCTGCGTACTTGCATGTTGCGTGGAGCTGGGTGGTGCTCACGAAAGGAATCGAACCTTCGACCTCCTCCTTACCAAGGAGGTGCTCTACCGACTGAGCTACGTGAGCATTGAAACCTGATCAATGCTGGTTACCGTGACGCGGTGGAGCGGGAGAAGGGAATCGAACCCTCGTAATCAGTTTGGAAAACTGAGGTTCTACCATTGAACTACTCCCGCGCCGGGAAACTGCAGTGACACTTTGAACTGGCGCTGTGGAACTGATGCCGTAACTGGTGGAGGGAGGTGGATTCGAACCACCGAAGGCGTAAGCCAGCAGATTTACAGTCTGCCCCCGTTGGCCGCTTGGGTATCCCTCCGGATTATGCAGATTCGACAAGCCTTGCCGGCAAAATCAAACCACATTGAAACAGCCGGAGATTTTGGCCTGTAGTGGGGACACTGTCAACCGCGCAATTGCACCAACCTCAAATAAACTGTCCTTCGCGGGGGATTCGATACGCAACGCCACGCTCCGTTCAGCCTGGAAAGACTAGGGAGTCGCCGCTGCGGCAGGCCGATGAGGTGGCAGCGTATCGCTTGAATACAAGGCCACATGCGGCACGCCGTCCGCTCCAATCCAGCCACGATACATGCCTTCGGTGTTGAACGGGGTCGCAATGGAGCCGTCCGCGCCCAGCACAATGGCCCCGCCGTCGCCGCCCAAGGCTGGAATAACCCGGTTGATCACGGCCTCGCCGGCCTGCTGCGGGGTCTCCTTCAGGTATTCCATGCGGGCGCAGATATCGTGGGCAGCGACGGCGCGAAGATAGAACTCGCCCCAGCCGGTTCCCGAAACCGCGCAGACGCCATTGGCATAGGTGCCGGCGCCAACTACCGGGGAATCACCCACCCGTCCATAGCGTTTGTTGGTCATGCCGCCGGTAGAGGTGCCGGCCGCCAGGTGACCCGCCTGGTCCAGCGCCACCGCCCCCACCGTACCGAAGTGCTTGGCGGTCTCGAGGTCGGCGTGGGCCTGCCCCGCGGCTTCTTCCTTGAGTGCCCTCTGCAACTGCTGCCAGCGCTTCTGGGTGCGGAAATAGGACGGAGCGACCAGCGTAACCCCTTGTTCTCGCGCGAATATTTCTGCGCCCTGCCCGACCATCATCACGTGCTCTGACTTCTCCATCACCGCCCGCGCCAGCAAAATCGGGTTCTTGACGCTGTGCACGCCAGCAACGGCGCCCGCCTTCTGGGTGGCCCCGTCCATGAGTGAGGAATCCAGCTCGTTCTTGCCTTCGTGGGTGAATACCGCACCCTTGCCGGCGTTGAAATGGGCGTCGTCCTCAAGCACGGTGATGGCTGCGGTCACCGCCTCCAGCGCCGGCTTGCCGGCTGCCAGCTGCTCATGGCCCTTGCGCAGCGCCAGCTCCAGCGCCGCCCGCACGGCCGCCTCATCGGCCGGGGTCATCTCGCTCTTCACCACGCCAGCACCGCCATGGATCAGCAGCACGCTGCTGCCGGGATCGGCGGCGTGGACGGCGGGGGAAAGCAGTACCAGCAGGGCAGCGCACAGACGCAATGGCTTCATGGACTTTTCCGTGAATTGGGCAAAGGAACAGGCTTCAGTCTAACGGGCGTACTACCAGGCGGCCGTTTTTCAGCGCGTCGGCCCGGGAACGGAAAGCGGGGTTTTCGACCACGAACGCGGGCAGCAGCAGACGGCTTTGCGCGCCGATGCCAGTGATCGTGAAGCCCGGGAAATCAAGGGGCTGGCCGGCCTGGAGCCTGCCTTTCATGAACTGCTGGTACTCGCCCGACGTGCCATTGGCCTTCAGGTCGACCAAGGCCTGTGGCACCACCAGCCAGACCTTGCCGCCGCTGCCGGTGTACACCCTGCCCACCTGGTCGGCGCCTATGCACAGGGCCGTGTTTTCATCGACGCCCAGGCCGATGATCTCGGAACTGGCCTGTTCGTGGGCAATCCGGGCCACAAACGTCACCAGCCGGCCCAGCCGGCCACGCTTGCCAAAGTGGCTGTCGGTGATGACCCGGTGCGCCGGCAGAAGCGGCAAATCCAGGAAATCGTTCACCAGGGTCACGCCGGGGCCCAGCGGGTCCTGCAAAGCGTCTTCGGAAGTCAGGCTGCCACCATCCATCGCGCCGTAGCTCCAGGCCCCCATGATGGCCAGTCCGGCGCTGGTGCCGCCCAGCGGCTTGCCATCACGCACGTGCTGGTTAAGCACTTCGTTCAGCGGCGTGCCCTTCCAGTAGCGCACATAGTTGGACTGGTCACCGCCGGCAATGAAGATGCCGTCGGCCTTGCGCAGGATTTCCAGAGTCCGCGGGTTGCTGGCAGGCGCACGCTCATGGAAGACCAGCGTCTGTACCGAGACCACTCCGCCGATATCCTGATAGAACTCCTTCTGCGCGTCATCGGTACCCGACGCACGCAGGATGACCAGGTGTCCGTTGCCCGCCTTGCCCGCCAGCCAGCGAAACGCCTCGGCGGACCATTCCCCGCCACCCATCAGCATCAGGCCGGGTTCGACCTTGCCGGGCGTACGCGCCTTCAGGTCGCCGATAGCGTAGTAGTCGTAGCCGGTAGTACTGGCCGGCGCCGGCGCCTGGTCGCGGGCGAAAGCAGGTCCAAGCGTGGCCAACGAGCAAATCAAGACAAGCGTGAGGGCGGGGATGACCCTGAAGACACTGACTTTCATACGAATTCCTGAAAAGCGGCAAAGGTCATCAACAGTTGGTTGGTCGAATAACGCGCAACGTGAATAATTGGTTAAGATTGGCGCGCTGCCTGCTGCTGTAGGACTGTAACCGCTTTCACTCACATTCATCTCAGTGGGCATCCCGCTGCATTCCGGGCTGCGTCGAGAACTTTCAACTAAATTGAAGTAGGGTCCATGCGCAAACAAGTAATGGCGTTATCTATCCGGACTGCCTTGCTAGGCATGCTGTCCCTGGCTGCTTCGCAGGTCGCGTTCGGGCAGGACGCCACGGCGTCGGGCGAAGCCATTGATCTGGAAACGGTGCAGGTCACCGGGTCGCGCATTCCACGCGCGCAGGTGGAAGGACCGGCGCCAATTTCCGTGATTACCGCTGCGCAGATCGAAGCGCAGGGCCTGGTGAGCGTTCCCGACATCTTGCGATCCATGACCCAGAACGGCGGCGAGACGCAGAGCCAGCAATCCGCCGGTGGCGCGGACTTCTCTCCGGGCGCGCAGCAGGTGGACTTGCGCGGACTGGGCCCGAACCGGACCCTGGTCCTGGTCAATGGTCGTCGGATGGCGGACTTTCCGCTCCCGTTCAAGGGCCGCAGCAACTTCACGGACATTTCCAGCATTCCGGTCGGCATGATCGAACGCGTTGAAGTCCTTACCGGCAGCGCGTCGGCCATCTACGGATCGGATGCAATCTCCGGCGTGGTCAACTTCATCCTGAAGAAGCAATCGGATGGCATCACGGTTGATTTTCGCTTCGGCCAGACCGGCGACGGCGATGCGGAATCGTTCAAGCTTGGCGCCTCAGGCGGCTATTCAAGCGGCGAATTCAATGCTGTGTTTGGCATGGAATTTCGTGATCAGAAGCCGTTGTGGGGCTATCAGCGCGCGCAGCAGGACTCGACCTTCGACGGCCCCACCGCGAAGTCGCGACTGCCGAACCGCAGCTTTCTGATCACCGACTACTACGACGACTATATCGATCCGGGCGAGGACACCTGCAATTCACTGTCCAACCTCAACGAAGGTTCAACGCAATACGCCTTCCGTCCGCGTTATGGCTATTACTGTGGCTCGGACAAGGCGGTTTCGTACCGGACCATGATCAGCAAGCGCACCGGCATCAACGCCTACACCTCACTGAGCTACCGGTTCGGAAACGGCACCGAATGGTTTGCTGACATCCAGGCCGGCCAACATGAAGTCGAGCTCTTCCGCAGTCCGCGCAGCTGGGCCCTGATGACGCCCGATGGCGTCGAGCACGACTACTTCTTCAACCAGGCCACCGATCAGCTGGAATACTGGCAGCGCCAGTTCTCTCCCGAAGAAATGGGTGGCCTGGGCGCGGGCATGGTGAGAACCACGCAACGCACTTTTGGCCTGACGACCGGCTTCAAGGGCAGCTTTGCCACCGATTGGGACTACGAGGCGTCGCTGAGCCATTCCCAGTACAAGGCCAAGATCAGCTGGCCGCAAATCATCGCCGAGCGCGCCAACAATCTGTTCCTGGGTCCGCTGCTGGGCTATGACAGTGACGACTACCCCATCTACAACGCGCCCCATGACCGCATGTATACGCCGCTAACGCGCAAGGAATACGACTCCATTGCCGAGCACACCACCTATAACCCCGAGTCGAGCAACCAGACTGCGGCGTTTACGGTGACGCAGACAAGCCTGTTTGCGCTGCCGGGTGGAGACGCGGGCTTTGCTGCGGTGGTGGAGCTTGGACACCAGTCCTACGACCTGAATCCCGATCCACTGGCCACGCAGTACTACTACTACAGCTGGAAGGATTCCGATGGCCACGGCAGCCGCGACCGCTGGGCGCTGGCCAGCGAGCTGCGCATGCCCCTGCTGTCCAGCCTCAACCTGAGTCTTGCCGGTCGCTTCGACCAATACCGGTTTGCCGGACGCACTGTGGACAAGCCGACCTATAGCGTGGGCCTGGAATGGAGGCCGCTGGATACGCTGCTGGTACGTGGCTCCTGGGGCACCGCCTTTCGCGCGCCCGACATGCATTACATCTTCGCCGGTCCCGGCAACGACGAGACCTCGGCTACTGACTACTACCGCTGCGCGACCGAGCAGGCAGACGTCGGCCTGGACGATTGCGACTTCAGCAGCGAGGGAATCATTCGCAGTCGCAAGGGAAGCCCGGATCTGGAGCCGGAAACCAGCACCTCCTGGACTGCAGGACTGGTCTGGTCGCCAACCGCGTCCCTGGATTTCTCCGTGGATTATTTCAACATCAAGATGCGCGACCAGGTCCAGGACCTGCGCGTGGATGTGATTACCCGCAACGAATCCGACTGCCGGCTGGGCGTGCTGGACATCAACTCGGCCAGCTGTGTGGATGCGTTGTCGCGCATCACCCGCACCACTGACGGCACGCTGTACGGCGTGTTCGTCAACCCGATCAACATCGCCAATGAAAGCACCAACGGCGTGGATGCGAGCGCCAACTGGCGCGTCGAAACCGGCATGGGCACTTTCCGCCTGCAGGGCAGCTACACCTGGGTGCATGAGCATGAGATCCAACTCTATGCGGGCGATACCACCGACGATATGTTCGCCATCAATAGTGGTTACGACATCCCGCGCACCAAGGCAAGCGCCAGCGTCTCCTGGGAGCGTGCTGGCTGGACGGCAACACTGCATGGCCAGCGCCTCGGACGCCTGCCCAACGATGATTCCTACTACGAGATCTATGATCCCGAAGATGGCAGCAGTCCTTGGGTCGATGCCACCTACCGCTACAACGCTTCTGTGCAGTACCGCTTCAATGACTATTCGCGACTGTCGTTGTCTGTGACCAACCTGCTTGACAAAAAGCCCCCTTACGACCCGACTTCGACGGGATACCCTTACTACGACGTGTCCTGGTTCGACACCGAAGGGCGCAGCTTCTACTTGACCTACACCCACAAGTTCGGCGGCGCCGAACTGTAGGCCAGCCACTGACAA
>JBDSUI010000157.1:0-9731 GCA_039927795.1 Pseudoxanthomonas sp. | reverse complement strand
CCCTGCGCATCGAGGCAGGCCAGCACACCGCGATCCTGGGGGCTAACGGCTGCGGCAAGTCCACCTTCATCAAGCTCATCAGCCGCGAGCTGTACCCGCTGGCGCGCGAGGGCCAGACGCCGGTGCAGGTGATGGGCCGCGCACGCTGGAATATCAACCAGTTGCGCACCCAGCTTGGCGTGGTCACCGGCGACCTGAGCCGCGACCTGCAGGACATGCCGGCGCTGAGCGCCGAAGAGGCGGTGCTGACCGGGTTCTTTGCCAGCCTGATGCTGCCGCCCGATGCCGAGATCAGCGAGGCGATGCGCGCAGACGCCAGCAACGCGCTGGCACGGGTCGGCGCAAGCGCGCTGGCCCAGCGCCAGGTCGCCGAGATCTCCACCGGCGAGATGCGCCGGGTACTGATTGCGCGCGCCCTGGTCCACCGCCCGCAGGCGCTGCTGCTGGATGAACCCACCGCCGGGCTGGACCTGGTCGCGCAGCGCGATTTCCTGCAGCTGATGCGCGAGCTGGCCAGGCAAGGCATCACCTTGGTGCTGGTGACCCATCACATCGAGGAAATCATCGAGGATATTGACCGCGTGATCCTGCTGCGTGCCGGCGCTGTGTATGCCGACGGTAATCGCGCCGAGACGCTGACCTCGGAGTCCCTGTCGGCGGTGTTTGGTGGTGCGCTACAGGTGCGGCGCGAGGGAGCACGCTACTTCGCCGAAAGCGCGTAGAACCAGATATCGGGTCCGTCATCCCGGCCAGGACCCGCGTTCAACGCGGCGTGCTCTTCCCACTTTCTTTCAGGTCCCCAGTCCCCCACTTTCCATACACATGCCCGAACTTCCCGAAGTAGAAACGACCCGCCGCGGCCTGGCCCCGCACCTGGAGGGCAACCTCATCCGCGCCGTGGTGTTGCGGCGGCCGGACCTGCGCTGGCCGATTCCGCCGGAAATCCAGCGTGTGCTGCCGGGCCAGCGCATTCTTGCGGTGCGGCGTCGGGCCAAGTACCTGTTGCTGGACACCAGCGCGGGCAGTGCGCTTCTGCACCTGGGCATGACTGGCAGCCTGCGCGTGTTGCCTGCCGACACCCTGGTGACTGCACATGATCACGTTGATTTCCAGCTCAGTTCCGGACGGGTGATGCGCTTCAACGATCCGCGCCGATTCGGCAGCCTGCTCTGGCAACCGGCGGGCGAAACCCACGAGCTGCTGCGCGCACTGGGGCCAGAGCCGCTGTCGGAAGACTTTGACGGCGACACCCTGTTCCAGCGCAGCCGTGGCCGCAAGGCGCCGGTAAAAACCTTTTTGATGGACCAGTCCACCGTGGTCGGGGTGGGCAATATCTATGCCGCAGAGAGTCTGTTCCGCGCCGGCATCTCGCCGTTGCGTGCCGCTGGCCAAGTGTCGCGCGCGCGCTACGTCGAGCTGGCCGCTGCGGTGAAGCAGATCCTGTCCTACGCCATCACCCGTGGCGGCACGACCTTGCGCGACTTCATCAGCCCGGACGGTGCGCCGGGCTATTTCGAGCAGGAGCTGTTGGCGTATGGACGCGGCGGCCAACCCTGCCCCAAGTGTGGCCGCCCGCTCAAATTCGCCAACATCGGCCAGCGCGCCAGTGTCTGGTGCGGGTACTGCCAACGCTGAGCGACAGTGGCCGCCATGCCGGTGCGGCCATGCCCGTGCCACCAATTAAGGCTATATTCGGTCCCGACCCGGTTGAGGAAGCACAATGGCGGACACGGCGGATATCACGGTATTCCTGGAATCAGCGCGCAACGGCGATCGCGCCGCGCTCGACCAGGTGCTGTCTACGCTTTACCAGGAACTGCACACCATGGCCCGGCGCCAACTGTCGGGACAGCACGGCTATACGCTGGACGCCACGGCGCTGGTGCATGAGTCCTACCTCAAGCTGATCGGCAGCAGCGGCAATGCCAAGTTCGACGACCGCGCGCATTTCTTTGCCTATGCCGCCTCTTCGATGCGCAGCGTGGTGGTCGATTACGCGCGCAACCGTCTGGCCCGCAAGCGCGGCGGCGACCTCAAACGCGTGGCGGAGATTCCCGAAGACGTGGAAGGCCCGCTGCGCCTGGATGACGACATGCTGGCGCTGAACGATGCGCTGGACAAGCTGGCCGCCGCCGACGAGCGCCTGGCCCAGGTGGTGGAGATGCGTTACTTCGCCGGCCTCTCGGAACTGGAAATCGCTGAACTGCTGCAGCGTTCCGAACGCAGCATCCGTCGCGACTGGCAGAAGGCGCGACTGTTCCTGCTGTCGGCAATGCAGGAAGACTGACCTCGGGTTCGGGCGGACACCGCCATGGATGTCGAACGCTGGAAACGCCTGTCACCGCTGCTCGACGTATTGCTCGAACTGGGGGCTGAGGCGCGTGCCGTACAACTGCAGATGCTGCGGGCGCAGGAACCGGAACTTGCCGACGAACTGGTGCGCCTGCTTGCGCTGGAGGACACCCGCGACGACTTCCTGACCCAGCCCTTGCTGGACAAGCCCGGCCAACCGCAGGTCGGCACGCTGCTCGGTCGCTACCGCCTGGAAGTAATCCTGGGCGAAGGCGGCATGGGCATGGTCTGGCTGGCGTCGCGCGCCGACGGCCTGTACGAGCGCAAAGTCGCACTGAAACTGCTGCGACCCGGCCTGGCCGATCCCAACCTGCGCCTGCGCTTCAGTCGCGAACGCGAGATCCTGGCGCGGCTTGCGCATCCCAATATCGCGCGCCTGCTGGATGCCGGCATCGGCAGCGAAGGCCAGCCTTATCTGGCGCTGGAATACGTGGACGGAATCTCCGTCACCGAATACTGCCAGTCGCACGGGCTACCAGTGGAGACGCGGCTGAAGCTGTTCCTGCAGGTCTGCGAAGCGGTCAGCCATGCGCACGCCAACCTGATCGTGCACCGCGACCTGAAGCCCTCCAATATCCTGGTCACGGCCACCGGCGAAGCACGCCTGCTCGACTTCGGCATCGCCAAACTGCTGGACGATGCCGAACCGGCAGCCCTGCATCCGCGTACCGAAGTGCGTTCCTTCACCCTGCATTACGCCGCGCCCGAACAGGTGCGTGGCGAGCCGGTCACCACCATGACCGACGTGTACTCGCTAGGCGTGGTGCTGTACGAGTTGCTGGCCGGCACCAAGCCCTACCGCTTGCGGCGGCAGACTGACGCGGAGTGGGAACAGGCGATCCTGGCGGTGGAACCACTGAAGCCCTCGGTTGCCTCGCAGCGCTCCACCGATGGCAGCCGCGACCACAGCACCGAAGCGCGCCGCCAGGCGCGGCGCCTGAGCGGCGACCTGGACAACATCGTGCTGAAAGCGCTGGCCAAGCAGCCGGAGCAGCGCTATGCCTCGGTGGAGGCCTTGTCGCTGGACCTGCAGCACCATCTGCACGGACGCCCGGTGCAGGCGCGCGCGCAAAGCTGGGGCTACCGTCTCAGAAAATATATCGGGCGTCATCGCTGGGCGATTGCGATGGGCGTGCTGGTAACGCTGTTGTTGCTGGTGGCGCTGGCGATCAGCGTGTGGCAAGGCCGCCAGGCGTTGCGCGAGACGGCGCGTGCACAAGCCATGCAGGATTTTGTCATTGGTCTGTTCGACAATGCCGGCGTCGCCCAGCAGGGCAACATCTTCGACGCACGCAAGTTGCTGCTGGCCGGGGAACGGCGTGGGGCACGCGAGCTGTCCGATCAGCCGCTGGCCCAGGCCGAGCTGATGGGTGTGATCGCGCGCCTGCGCCTGGGCCTGGGCGACTACCGGGAAGCACTCGAATTGCTGCAGCGCCAGCGCGACCTGCTGGCGAAAGTGGAGCAGGTACCGATCGGACTGCAGCTGGAAGCGGTTACCCAGCGTGGACGCACGCTTCGCCTGCTTGATCGCGGCCAGCAATGCCTGCAGGTCATGGCCCCGGCCGAGGGCCTGCTCTCGCGCCTGCCGCCCCGGCAAGCTTCGCAGGCGGCCGACTTCCTGTCGGAGTTTGGACGCTGCCGGCGGCTGCTGGGCGAACACCAGGCAGCCGACCAGCTGTTCGAGCGCGCCCTGGCCCTTCGTCGCGCCCTCAACGACCAGAGTGGAGTCGCGGAAAGTCTGTTCGACCGCGCCCTGGTCAGCAATGACCTGGGGCGCAGCGATGAAGCGCTGGCCGGCTACGACAAGGCGCTGGCTCACCTGCACCGATACGTTGGGACCACCAATGCGCTGGCCGCCGAAATACAGGTCAGTCGCGGGGTGCTGTGGCGCGCGCGCGGGGAGACGGAAAAAGCCAGTGCAATCGTGCGCCAGGCCCTGCAGATCGCCGCCGAAGTCCATGGCGAACAGCATCCGGTGACCCTGGGAATCCGCCGCCAGCGCATCGCCATCCTGGTGGACCAGGGACATTACCGGGAAGCCGAAGCGCAGATCGGGCCGCTCTATGCGATGACCCTGCAGGCGCTGGGCCCCCGCCACCGCGATACCGGGCTGGCCCACAATACGCGCGGCATCATTGCCTACCAGCGTGGGCATGGGCAGACCGCCATAGATGAGCTTGCCCAGGCCGTGCAGATCTGGCGCGGCGCAACCGGGTCGCAGATGCTGCAGGGCGGACTGTTCAACTACGGCATGGTGCTGCATGCCGCAGGCCGCGAGGAGCAAGCGTTGAAGGCACTACTGGAAGCACGTGCACTGCGGGTCAACCAGTACGGCGCCAGCGATGACTCGGTAGGTGACGCCGACCGCCTGATCGGCGAAGTACTGGCCAGCCAGGGCAAGCTGGAACCGGCTACGCAGTACCTGGATCGCGCAGTCAAACTGACGCGGGTAGGCCTGGGCGTCGAGCATCCGCGCACGCTGCTGGCGAAACTGTCGCTGGCGCGCCATCTGGCGCGCATCGGCCAGGCGCCTGCCGCGTTGGTCGCGTTGGAGTCCCTTGCCCTGCATCCGGGCACGGGCAGCGAGATCCAGAACCTGCACTGGAGCGCACGCACTTACCTGGCTGAAGTGCGTTGCCACAACGGCGCGGCCGTGCGTGGCCGGCGCGAACTGGACGCGCTGATCGCCGAACTCCGGCAGGCACGCCCCGATGGCGGCGCCATCACCCGCGAGGCGGTGGCCATCCGCGCGGCGTGCGGGGCCTGAGGGCGACAGCACCAGTTTGCCCGGCGGGCATGGACAGTGCGCAGGTGCATCCAGGGTGGTCCATCACGACAAGACGGATATTTTTTGCCTTGCGCGCAGCCGGAGCAGGTGTGCCGGGCAGATCCGCCGCCGGATTGCGGTGGCGATCAACGCCGCTGCCCACACCTCGGCCCATAGTGGCCACGGACCCCACGCGTGGGCGGCACCAGGCTTCCACGACGCGGCGCGCAGGGATAACGCGGGTCCAGCAACAGGTTGCGCGGCACGCCCGCCCACCCGCGAGCGAGCAAGCAAGCGAGCGAGCGAGCAAGGAGCGTCCCGGATTCGCCCTTTGCGGCGGGATCGGGACACAATGGCGCGCCCCTGGCCCCTAGCCCTACTAGCCCCAGCTTCTCTTAGCCCTAGTCCCCGTGGATCCCATGCCCGCTCCTTCTCCCGTCGCACTGGTCACCGGCAGCGCCCGCCGCATTGGCGCGGCCATCGCACGTCGGCTGCACGCCGCAGGCTACGACCTCGCCTTGCATTACCACCGCTCGGCAGACGAGATGCAGGCGCTGGCCCGGGAACTCGAGTCGGCGCGCCCGGGTAGCGTATTGACGATGCAGGCGGACCTTTGCCAGTTTGACCGCCTGCCCGAACTGGTCGCCCTAACCGTCGGACGCTTCGGCCGCCTGGATGCGCTGGTCAACAACGCCTCATCCTTCCAGCCCACGCCCCTGGGCACGGCGACCCCGCAGCAATGGGATGAACTGTTCGGGTCGAATGCGCGCGCGCCGTTCTTCCTTGCCCAGGCGGCGGCTCCGCATTTGCAGGCAGCCGGTGGCGCAATCGTCAACCTGGTCGATATCTATGCCGAACGGCCGCTGGCCGGGCACACGCTGTACTGCATGGCCAAGGCGGCGCTGGTCATGGCGACCCGGTCGCTGGCACTGGAACTGGCGCCGCAGGTGCGGGTCAATGCGATTGCTCCGGGCGCAATCCTGTGGGCCGAAAACGCAAGCAGCGACAGTGCGCAGCAGGCGATGCTGGCACGCACCCCGCTGGCGCGAACCGGCACGGCAGACGAAATTGCCACCGCCGTGCTCTGGCTGTTGTCGGAGGCGACCTACACCACCGGCCAGGTAATCAATGTCGATGGGGGCCGCACGCTGGCAGGTTGACCCCTGGCGCGCGCGGTTTGAAGCCGCGCCGCAGGCATGTCAGATGGACTGCACTGTCATCGCCACATCGCGTTCGGACGATTGTGCCCACAGCGCGGCCAGACTCAAGCCGGACACCGGCTCGATACGTCCCGGAACAATATCCACCAGCGGCTTGAGCACGAAGGCATGGCGCAGCTCAGCGCGCGGGATGCGTAAATGGCCCGGCCCCTCGGTCACCAGGTCGTCGTACAGCACGATGTCGATGTCCAGCGTGCGATCGCCATAACGCGGCCCGCTACGATCACGCCCGTGCGCATCTTCCAGCGCATGCAGCCAGGCGTTGAGTGCCTGCGGATCAAGCGTGGTTTCCACCACCGCCGCGGCATTGAGGAAATCGGCACCCGGGAAACCAATCGCGGCGGTGCGGTAGACCGGCGAAAGCAGCAGGTCGCCGAACTGCGCGCGCAACGCCTCGATCGCGCTGCGCAGGTGGGTTTCAGGGGCCAGATTGCTGCCCAGGCTCAGACAGGCGCTGCTCATGCCGCGGCGCTACCGGCGCGCTCGGCCAGCGTCACCCGGACCGCGTCGCTGGCCCCCTGGAACACGCGCAGGTCGAACTCGGGCAGGATCGCCAGCAAGTGGTCAAAGACATCGGACTGGATACCCTCGTAGGCGTCCCAGGCGATATCGTTGGTGAAGCAGTAGACCTCCAGCGGCAGGCCGGCTTCGCCGGGCTGCAACTGGCGCACCAGCAGGGTCATGTCCTGGTGGATGCGTGGGTGCTTGCGCAGGTACTGCTCGACATAAGCCCGGAACGTGCCCAGGTTGGTGACCCGGCGCGCGTTGACAAGCTCGGCGCCCGTGTCGACCAGCGCGGCATTCCACTCGGACATCTCGCGCTGTTTCTCATCCAGGTAGGCGTCGATCAGCACGAAGTGGCGCATCCGCGTGACCTCGTCGTTTTCCAGAAAGCGCACGCTTTTCTGATCCAGGTAGATCGAACGCTTGATCCGGCGCCCGCCGGCTTCACTCATGCCGCGCCAGTTCTTGAACGATTCGCTGATCAGCTTCTTGGTCGGGACCGTGGTGATGGTCTTGTCCCAGTTCTGCACCGTGATCGTGTGCAGCGCAATGTCGATCACATCACCGTCAGCGTTTTGCCCCGGCATCTCGATCCAGTCACCGATGCGCACGCGGCCATCGTTGCTGATCTGCACGCTGGCCACCAGCGACAGGATGGTGTCCTGGAAGATCAACATCAGTACTGCGGTCATCGCCCCCAGCCCGGTGACGATATGCAGGAACTCGGCGCCCACCAGCGTGGCGATCACCGAAATTCCGACCAGCGTGAACATGATGATCTTGGCGACCTGCAGGTAGCCCTTGATCGGCTTGTTGCGGGCCGTCGGGCGGCGCTCGTAGGCCTGGTTGCCGAGATCCATCGCACGCGAAATCGCCAGCGCGACCGTCAGCACGATGAAGGCCTTGCATAGCGCACGCACCCCTTCCACCACCTGCGATGGCAAGTGCGGCACCAGCACCACGCCGGCGGCAAGCACCAGCGCTGGAACCACGTTGGCCAACCGCGGCACCACCGACAGGCGCACCTCCTGGTCGTGACCGGCACCGCCCAGTGTGGTGGCACGCAGCAGCCGCGCCAGCCCGCGCACCAGCACCCGCTTGGTAATCCAGTTTGCCAGCCACGCGGCCAGCAGCAGGCCGACGATGGTCAGCGCGACATAGACGCCGGGGTACGGGTCCAGGATCGTCCGCAAGCTCTTGAAATGCTCCTGCCACATGCAGCAACTCCTAGACGCGGGTGCGCTCGATGATCACGCCCACCGCCCTGGCCCCGCGCACCGCGCCGGGCTTGCTGAGTTTCAGGCGCAGCCAGCTCACCCCGAATTCGCTTAGCACGATCTCCGCGCAGCGCTCGGCCAGGGTTTCCACCAGGCCGTAATCGGACTGCGACACGAACTCGACCAGGCGCCGGCTGACGGCCTTGTAATTGAGCGTATCGGCGATGTCGTCGCTGGCGGCAGGCTTGCGGTTGTCAAAACCCATTTCCAGGTCGAAGCGCAGGGTCTGGCGGATCCGCCGTTCCCAGTCGTAAATGCCGATCAGGGCGTCGATCTCCAGGCCCTCGATGAAAACCTTGTCCATTGCCGCGTTCACACCACCTCCGCCAACGTCGCCATGTCCCAGCGCGGGGTGACCTTCACCGCCGCGGTTTCCGATTGCCCCGCCTGCAGCCGCAAGGCACCGGCAAACGCAATCATCGCGCCATTGTCGGTGCACAGCTCCGGCCGCGGAAAGCAGGCGCGGCCGCCGCGCTTGCCGGCCATGTCGTGCAATTTCGCGCGCAGGCGCTGGTTCGCACCGACCCCACCGGCGACCACCAGGGTATTGCTTCCGGCTGCATCCAGGGCGCGCTGGCACTTGATGGCCAGGGTATCGACCACCGCATCCTCAAACCCGCGCGCGATATCGGCGCGGGTGGTATCGCTCTGGTCGCTGTTGCGCCAGGCCAGCATCACCTGGGTCTTCAGCCCACTGAAACTGAAATCCAGGCCCGGCCGGTCGGTCATCGGCCGGGAGAACCTGTAAGCCCCTGGCTGGCCCGGTGCCTTGTCCGATTGCGCCGCCAGCGCAGCCAGTTGCGGGCCGCCCGGGTAAGGCAGGCCCATGACCTTGGCAGTCTTGTCGAAGGCCTCACCGGCGGCGTCATCCAGGGTTTCGCCCAGCAGGCGATAGCGGCCAATCGCGTCTACCGCTACCAGCTGGGTATGCCCGCCGGACACCAGCAGGGCCACGAACGGGGCCTGCGGCGGGTCGTCTTCCATCAACGGTGCCAGCAGGTGGCCTTCCATGTGGTGCACGCCCACCGCCGGGATCTCCAGCGCCCAGGCCAGTGACCGGGCCACGCCGGCACCCACCAGCAGCGCGCCGACCAGCCCGGGACCGGCCGTATAGGCCACCCCATCCAGGTCTTCCAGTTTCAGATTGGCCTCGGCCAGGGTCTGTCGGATCAGCGGCAACAGCTTGCGCACGTGGTCGCGGCTGGCCAGCTCCGGGACCACGCCACCGTATTCGGCATGCAGGGCAATCTGGCTGTAAACCGCGTGGGCCAGCAGTCCGGCGCTGCCCGGCAGGGCTTGCCCGGAGCCGGAAACCGGGGCCGTATCGTAGACGGCAACGCCGGTTTCATCGCAGGAAGTTTCAATACCTAGGACGCGCATGGGCCTTTCAGGGTTTCCAGATCAGGAAAACAGTCCCCAGGCGGCTTGCAGGCAGCCCCGGGGTGCCGTTATCATACGCGGCTCGCCGGGACTGACCCGGTTGATTGTGTCCCGGAGATTCCATGCCCAGCGTCAAAGTCCGCGAAAACGAGCCTTTTGAGTTTGCTCTGCGTCGCTTCAAGCGTACCTGCGAAAAAGCCGGTGTTCTGGCCGAAACCCGCAAGCGCGAGT